>JBJKRX010000101.1:0-26230 GCA_046704425.1 Nitrospirota bacterium | reverse complement strand
GTGCTCCTGTCGCTCACCTGCCTGAACGCGATCAGGAGGAAATGGGGCGCATTTCACTTCGTGGGCAGACAGGACGTGGCCGAACTCTTTCTGGACCTGGGGTACGCAGGCTCAAGAGCGTCGGCAGGCAGCGCGGCCTATGCCCCGCTCTATGCGCTGCCCTACACGGGACAAGAGGACCTCTTTGCCGGCAGCGACCGGGCATTTCTCTTTACCCGCGACCGGAACGCCCCCCTCGCGACGAATCTTCGCGCCCTCGTTCTGGATACGCGTACGATCGTCACGATCCCGCCGGACTGCCTGCACCTCTCTCTTGCTGCATTTCGCGCGCAACAGGCCGCGGATGCGCTCTTGACGGACGGTGGGGATGCCCTCCTCGTCCTCCCGGACACGCTTCGGCAACAGTCGGTTACCCGGCTCGAAAACCTCGGATGGGAGGGGAAACGTCCCTTGATCGCGTTCCATCCCGGCAGCGGCAGCAGGAAGAAGAACTGGCCCCTGGACCGGTTTCTTGCAGTTGCCGATGCGCTGCAGCAGGATCAAGACGCCGTCATCATGGTCTTCACCGGGCCTGCAGAGGATGACGGCATGAAAGACCGGATCAGCCTTTTCAGCCAGGAGAGACCCGACGTCCATTACTTCCCGGACGATCGGCTTTCCCGCGCTGCCGCGCTCCTTGCCCTTTGCGATTGCTATCTCGGGAACGATGCGGGTCTCACCCATCTGGCCGCGGCGTCCGGCTGCCCGGTCCTGGCGCTCTTCGGCCCTACTGATCCCCGCTTGTGGCACCCGGTCGGGACACGGGTCACCGTACTCGGGAGCGACCCCTGCAAAGGCTGGGCTGACCTCCCTGTCCGGGAGGTCGTCCGACGGGCGCGCGTCGTCTTGGCGGATTCGCTCAGGGAAAACGGGGGGCGTGAGAAGATCCGTCGCCGGGGTGAGAAAGAAACCGCATGATCGTGCTGCGGAATTCGATGATCTGGAGCGGCTTGGTGATGTAGCCGTTGGCGCCGAGCTGCAGTCCCCGGTCCCGGTCCGCCTGCTCGCCCTTGGTGGTGATGACGATCATGGGGGTATCCCGTTTGAGCTCGTTCCGCACGGCCTGGATGAGCCCGGCGCCGTCCAGTTGCGGCATGTTCATGTCGGTCAGGATGAGATCCACGTCGGTGAATGTCCGGAGCTTCTCGAGCGCGTCCGCCCCGTTCACGGCCTCGACGATACGCACCCCCGGCAGCATCTTGATGAGATGGAACAGGATGAACATCCGCATGGTCTGGGAGTCGTCGGCGACCAGGATCGTCTTGTCTGCAAAGGACCGCATAGGGGGAATCCGCTTCCTTTCCGGGCAACGCGCCGCTCGCCGTTCTACAGCTCGGCGGCAAGCTCGGGGAACCGTTCCGCGATGAAGGCCTCTGCAGTACGGCGGGCGTGGGCGGCCGTGGGCTGCTGCATGACCAGGGACGCGAGCTCCACCGCGTCCTGCATGCGTACGGACCGGACCACCTTCTTGACCCAGGGGATCGCGGCCACGTTCATGCTGAGAAACTGAAATCCCATGCCGAGCAGGATGGCGGCGTAGAGCGGATCGCCCGCCATCTCGCCGCACATGGCGAGCGTGATCTTTGCTTCCTGCGCCGCTTCGGCCGTGCGCTTGAGGAGGCGCAGCACCGCCGGATCGAGCGGTTCGTACATGTACGCGACGTGCTCGTTCTGGCGGTCGATGGCGAGCGTGTACTGGATCAGGTCGTTCGTCCCCACGCTGAAGAAATCGACCTCCCGCGCCAGGAGATCGGCGATCAGGGCCGCGGCGGGGACCTCGATCATCACCCCGACGGCCACGGACTCGTTGAACGCCAGCCCCTCGCGCCGCAGTTCGTCCTTCACCTCCGCGATCATCCGTTTCGTCTCGGACAGCTCCGCAAGGCCCGAGATCATAGGGACCAGGATCTTGATGTTCCCGTGCGCCGAGGCCCGGAGGAGCCCCCGGAGCTGGGTCTTGAAGATGTCCTGCTTCCGCAGGCAGAAGCGGATCGCCCGGAGCCCCAGGGCCGGGTTGGCCTCCTTCTCGAACTCACCGGGCAGGCCGATCTTGTCCCCCCCGACGTCGAGGGTGCGGATGACCACTTCGTGCGGGGCGGCGCGCTCCGCGACGTGGCGGTAGGCGTGGTAATGCTCCTCCTCCGAGGGCAGGGTGGTCCGGTTCAGGAACAGGAACTCCGTCCGGTAAAGCCCGATCCCGGCCCCGCCGTGCTCCGCCGTGGAGGTCGCCTCCTCGGGAAGTTCGATATTGCCCTGCAGATGGACGATGTGGCCGTCGAGCGTCTCCGCCGGAAGGGCCTTGAGCTTTTCGAGCTCCTGTTCGAAGTACTTGTAGCGCCGCTGCTTCTTGAGGTAGTCGAGGAACGTCTCCTCGTCGGGATCGACGATCACCACGCCGTGCAGCCCGTCGAGGATCACCACATCGCCGGTCTTGACCGACGCGGTGATGCTTTCGAGTCCGACCGCCGCCGGGATGCCGAGGTTGCGCGCCAGGATGGCCGTGTGCGACGTACGGCTGCCCGCGTCCGTGGCGAACCCCAGGATCTTGTCCTTGCGCATCACGAGCGTGTCGGTGGGCGCGAGATCGTGGGCGATGATCACGGCCTCGTCCTTGATGTTCGCGAGACTCTCCTGCTTGTGCCCTACCAGGTTCCGGAGCACCCGCTCGCCGACCTGTTCCACGTCGCGCTTGCGCTCCCGCAGGTATTCGTCCTCGATCGTATCGAACTTCAGGCCGATGGCCTCGATGGTCTCCTGCAGCGCCCCTTCGGCGTCCAGCAGGGACTCCTTGATCCGCTTGATCGTCCCGTCGACCAGCATCCGGTCGTCGAGCAGCATGATATGCGTTTCGAGGATGTAGCGATGGGACTTCCCGAGCCCTTTGGTGAAGCGCTTCTTGAGGTCTTCGAGCTGGCTCCGGGACAGGTCTACGGCCTTGCGGAACCGGGCCACCTCGTCCTTGACGCTCACGTCCTCGATCCGCTGTCCTGCGACGACGACCTTGCGGCGATCGAGCAGGTAGGCCCTGCCGATCACGATGCCGGGCGACGCGACGATGCCTCTGTAGATTTTCTCGTGCATGGTATCCCGCAGTCCCGCTATTCCTTTTCCCCGAACTTGTCCCGGAACAGCTGTTCGAGGGCCGTGAGGGCCTGTTCCTCGTCCGCTCCCTGGACCGAGACGAGGACGGTGCTGCCCTTCGCCGCCGCGAGCATCATGATCCCCATGATGCTCTTGCCGTCCACGTCCAGGCCGTCCTTGTGGAAGGTGATCTTCGCCTCGTAGAAGGCGGCGGCCTTCACGATCTGCGCGGCGGCGCGCGCGTGCAGTCCCAGCTTGTTTTCGATCAACAGCGCTTTTTCTTTCATTACACCACTCCTGCAAAGGCCAGGGCGAAGCAGAGGATCGCCAGGCCGAGGATCAGGTTCACCGGGGAAGCGCCTTTCCTGAGGGCCGCGACCAGGACGAGCGCCGCGGCCAGGCCCAGCATCGGCAGGAGCGGTCCCGAAACGGGCACTGCCGCGCGGAACTCGCCCCGCCAGAAGGGCATGACCCCGAGCATGCCCCCGATGAGCGCCAAGGTCATCAGTTTGAACCGCTTCGCCACCGTCGTGAACCGGTAGTGCTCCATGAGCGCGACCGCGTCTCCGGCGCTCTCGTAGCCCCAGTACAGCATGCCCGTCCGAAGCCCCACGTGCCAGAGGTTGAACAGGACCAGGAACAGGATCGGCGCCCAGCCGTGGCCGGTCAACAAAAGCGCGCAGGCCGCGACCGCGGCGAGCGGCTTGAGCGCCCCCCAGAAGAAACTGTCGCCCAGGGCGCCCAGGGGGCCCATGAGTGCGGTCTTGATCCCGCCGATGTCCTCCGGATCGACGGCCCTCCCCGCTGCCCGATCCTCTTCCCTGCGGGCCACGGCCCCCAGGATGAACGACGCGAAGTAGGGCTGCGTATTGAAATATTCCAGGTGCAAGTTCAGCCGTTCTTCGTACTCGCTCCGGTCGGGGTAGATGCGCCGCAGCGCCGGTTCCAGCGCATAGGCAAACCCGATTGACTGCATCCGCTCGTAGCTCCAGGCCGCCTGGATCAAAAGGGAGCGCAGCAAGATGTTGAGCAGGTCCCTGCGCCGTACGATCCGTTCACGTTCTCCGTTCATGCCATCGGGCCCCCACCCACCCCAGCATCGCCGCGAGCGCCAAGAGGGACCATGCCGGCATCGTCGTCGTGCTGCCGCACAGAAGCGCCGCGGCAAACCCGGCGACAACGAACCGATCGAGCGTCCGCACCGACATCTTCCGCACCACCGCCGCCGCTCCGAGGAGCGGCAGGAGCGTGACAAAGACCGTCATCGCCCGGTGCGCGGGTGCGGGCAGGCGGAGGAACAGCCCGATCGCCGCGATGCCGAACGGGAGGGAAACAAGCAGGAGCACGAAGGTCTTCAGAAAAAAAACGGCCAGACCCGCGGCCTGCGCCCGCGCCAGGGCCCGGTCATCCCTCCCGGCGTCAGCCGGGAAGAACCGGGCGTTCGCCACCCGCACGATGCCGTCCGCCCGCATGGTGATCGGCACGAGGGCCGTCGCGAGCAGGATGCTGACCCCCTCCACCGGAAGCGGTTCGGCCCCCCGGCCTCCCAGCACGGCGATCGCCGTGGCGAACAGGGCGCCGATCGTCGCATCGGCCGGAACAAAAGCGCCGACCGGCATGTCGAGCACCCAGATCAGCTCGAGCGCGACGCCGATCACGACGCCCGCCGTCGTGTCACCGAGCAGCCATCCGGTCAGCGGGGCAACGACGACCGGCTGCGAGAACAGGAACTGGCCGACCGCGGTCCGGTCCAGTCCGATCAGTCCGCCGGCCAGGGCGACGCCCAGGACCGTGAGTATGAGCGATGCATCGCACTGCGGCATCCCGGCATCCCCTCTCGGCCGCGCCGGCTACTCGCCGCCTTTCTTCTGCGGTTGACAGGCGGCGAGGACCTTTTCGAGCGGCGTGGGCCGCTGCGTGGGAACGGCCTGGACGGCGACCTTCACGCCCGTTTCCGCGATCTCCTCGAGCGCGAGCAGATCGTCGTCGTTCACCGCGAGGGCGTCCATGAGCTTGCGCTTTCCCGGTCCGTAGTGCATGCCGCCGATGTTCAGCGCACGGCATTCCAGACCGGAGCGGATGGCGCGCAGCACGTCCAGGGGGCGCGAGAACAGCAGGATGGCCCGCTCGGAATCCGGCAGCCCGTCGCGCAGTTTCCGGCAGACCTCCTCCACCCGTCCGATGACGACCTTGAGCCCTGCCGGTGCGGCGAGCTCCATGATGGAGCGCTGCAGCGGGTTTGCCGCCACGGCGTCATCGGCCACGAGTATGGTGGTCGCCTTGAGGAAATTCACCCATCCCTCCACGACCTGGCCGTGGATGAGACGGTCATCGATCCGCACGATGGCGATCATGACGAATCACTTCTTTCCCTTCAGCATCTGGCTCGCGATCACGATGCTCTTCTGCGCCGCCTCCTGCACGAGGCGGGCAAGTTCGGAGAGCTGTTTTTCATCGCGGTGGTTTGCGAACTTGATCAGCATCGAAAGGTTGACGCCGGTGACGACCTCCACGGTGTCGCCGAGGAAGGCCAGCGCGATGTTGGAAGGCGTGCCGCCGAACATGTCCGTAAAGAGCATGACGCCCTCTTTCCGGTCGACCTTCTTCACCGCGGCCTGGATCTCGTCCCGCAGCGATTCCGGCGCGCTCTCCTGCTTCACGCTCACGGTCGCCACCGATTCGATCTTGCCCACGATCATCTCGGCCGCCTTCACCAGTTCCGCAGCCATGTCCTCGTGACACACCACCACCAATCCGATCATGCCGAGATCTCCTTTCCGGTCTCCTGGCGTCTGCGCGTCCCGCGAACCCGCGGGCAGGAGGCAGCGCGCAGGATGCCGGGGTGCCGTCACACCCCGACGTCCCGGTGTTTCACGTTCACCTCGTAGCCCAGCCCCCGCAGCCGTTCGGCCGTGAGGAGCGCGAGGGCGACCGACCGGTGCCGGCCGCCCGTGCAGCCGAACCCGATGGTCAGATAGCTCTTGCCCTCGCTCCGGTAGCGGGGGAGCAGATACCCGAGAAAGTTCGTGAGCCGTTCGAGAAATTCCGTCGACTCCGGCCGCGCCATGATGTAGTCCCGCACCGGTGCGTCCTCGCCGGTCTGCGGCCGCAGCGCAGGGACGAAATGCGGGTTCGGGAGGAACCGCAGATCGAACAGCAGGTCGAGATCGAAGGGCGCGCCGTACTTGTACCCGAAGGTGACGAGGGTGACGACCATGGGCCTTCCGGCGTCCGCAACGGCGTAGTGCCGCTCCACCGATTGGCGCAGGTCGTGGACCGTATAGTCGGTCGTATCGATGGTCCGATCGGCAAGCTTCCGGATCTCGGCCAGCGCGGTCCGCTCCTGCCGGATGCCCTCGATGAGCGGCGTCGTCCCGCGCGCCAGGGGATGGGGCCTGCGCGTTTCACTGAACCGCCGCACGATCGTTTGGTCCGACGCCTCCAGGAACAGAAGTTCGAGCGCGTTGCCCGCGGCCTGGAGGTCCCGGTACAGGGACGGGAACCGGGCCGGAAACTCCTTTTCCCGGATATCGACGCCGATGGCCGATCGAACCGCCTCCGCCGCGTGCCGCGCATACTCCACGAAGGCCGTGAGCAGTGCGAGCGGGAGGTTGTCGACGCAGTAGAACCCGATGTCCTCGAACGCCTTGAGCGCCGCGCTCCTGCCGGAGCCCGAGAGCCCGGTCACGACAACGATCCCGTCGCCCTTCATGCCGTCAACCTCCTGCGCAGCTTCCTGCTCAGGTCCCGTGCGGCGAAGATTCCGCGGTTCTTCAGCATCTGATTCCGTGCCGCCACCTCGATCAGGGTCGCCATGTTCCGGCCCGGTTTGACCGGCAGCTTCAGGTACGGAAGGTTGATGCCCAGGAGGCGGTAGCGTTTCTCGCGCAGCCCGAGCAGACTGTATCGTTCTCCCTCGCGCCACTCCTCCAGTTCCACGACGAGGCCGACCCGCGTCTCGGAGATCGTCGCGGATTCGCCGTAGAGGGCCCGAATATCGATGATCCCGAGCCCCCGGATCTGCAGGAGGTCGGCCCCCAGTTCCGACGGCCGTCCGGTCACCTCGCCGTCCCGCTTTTCCAGGATCACCAGGTCGTCGGCGGCCAGCTTATGGCCGCGCAGCACGAGATCGAGCGCGGCCTCGCTCTTGCCCACGGCGCTTTCGCCGATCAAGAGCGTGCCGAGCCCGAAGATCTGGACCAGAACGCCGTGCAGGCTGAACGTCGGATCGAGCCGCTCCGCCAGGAGCCGCGCCATGCGGGTGATGTTGCCGCTCCGCAGGACCGGGATCCGCTTCGTCTCCGCCGCGGCGAGCAGCTCCCGGCAGACCCTGCCGCCGGTCACCACGATGCAGGCCGGTCGCCGGGCCGTGACGACCGCAGCCACCCGCTTCCGCTCCTGCATCGGCAGACCGCAGAGAAAGTCGATCTCGGCGGGCCGGAGATGCACAAGACGCTCGGCGAGCGCGGAAAAGGTCGCGGGGTCCGCGAGTCGCGGGGCAAGGGGTTGCGGAAACCCGATCCGCCTTCCCATCCCCTTTTCCCCGGCGAGGATCGTCGCCTTTCCCGCCACGTCCCGTACGGCAAGCGTCACCGATGGGGCCCCGGCTGGGGATATTTGGCGTCCTCTTCGAATAAGAGCCTCCGGATCTCCCCGCGGTCCGGGGAGTTCTGGAGCGCCTCCCGCAGCGCCGGGTTCTTCAGGATCCGGGAAATCCGGGCAAGGGTCTTCAGGTGATCGCCCGGCCGGTCGTCGGGGGTCAAGAGTACGAAGAACAGATGCACCGGTTTGCCGTCCATGGCCTCATACTCGACGCCGCGACTCGATCTGCCGAAGGCGACGATCATTTCGGTGAGGTTCTTCAGTTTTCCGTGGGGGATCGCGATCCCGCCGCCGATGCCCGTGCTGCCGAGCGATTCCCGCTCGTGCAGGGTCCGGACGATCTCGTCCTCGTTCCGGGACCCGGCGGCCCCGGCCATGAGGCGCGCGAACTCCCGGAGCACGCCCTCTTTGTCGGTCGCCGACAGCTCTTCGACGATCAGCTCGTTGCGCAACAGGTCCTTGATGGTCGCCATGGTTCCCTGCCGTCCCTACGGGGCGGGCTCGATCAGCCCGACGTTCCCGTCCAGCCTTTTATAGATCACGTTGATCGACCCGCTTCCGGCGTTGGCGAAGATGAAGAACTGCTTGTCCAAGAGCTCCATCTGCATCACCGCTTCTTCGGGCAGCATCGGTTTGAGATCGAACCGTTTCACCTTGATGATCTGGGGGATGCGCTCCTCCGCCGGTTCCGTTGCCGGCGCCGGGGCGGCGGACTTGCCTCCCTGGTGCTTGTGGTCGACCAGTTTTTCCTTATACCGCCGGAGACGCCGCTCGATCTTCGCCACCAGGAGATCGATGGCCGCGTACATCTCCTCGGTCTCCTCGGACGCCTGGATCAGGACGCCGTCGGACTTGATCGACGCCTCGGCGATATGATGCACCTTCTTCACCACCGACAGGGTGATCACCGCCTGCTTGGCCGTGGGAAGGTACTTCTCCAGCCGTTCGAACTTTTCCGTCGCGTATTGCTTCAGTGCCTCCGTTACCTCGATGTGCCTGCCGATCACGCTTACCTGCATACCTTCCGTTCCTCGCTTTCTCTCCCCGTGCCCCCGGTGACTACCCGATCCGCCTGCGCACGCTCGTCGGCGGTATCCGCAGCTCCTCGCGGTACTTCGCAACGGTCCTCCGTGCGATGGCGATCCCCCGCTCCTTCAGGGACTCGACGATCTGCTGGTCCTTGAGCGGCGCCGCGGCGTCCTCTTCCCGGATCATCTTCTGGATGGCGTCCTTCACGGTAAGGGACGAGATCTCCGTTCCCGTCCCCCCGCCGAACCCCGTGGAGAAAAAATATTTCATCGGAAAAATCCCCTGCGGGGTGTGCATATACTTGTTGGTGGTCACGCGGCTGATGGTCGACTCGTGCATGCCGATGTCCTCCGCCACGTCCTTCAGGACCATCGGCTTCAGCCGGGTGATGCCGTGATCCAGGAATTCCAGTTGGAACTTGACGATGCTCTCGGCCACACGGTAGATCGTCTTGTTGCGCTGTTCCATCCCCTTGATAAGCCATTGGGCCGACCGGAGCCGCTCCTCGACGTACTCCTTGGTCACCTTGTCGACCGTCTCCTTGCGTCCCAGCAGCTTCCGGTAATAGGGGTTGATGCGCACCCGGGGCAGCCCCTCGTCATTGAGTTGCACCTCGTAGCGGTCCTCGACCTTGACGACGTACACATCCGGCACGACGTAATTGGTGTCCGTCGGCAAATAGGGCCTGCCCGGCTTGGGCTCCAGTTCGTGGATGATGATCTGCGACGCCTCCATTACCTCCTGGGGCGTCACGTTCAGCGCCTTGGCGATGTTGGGGTACTTGCGTTTCTCCAGGTCCGGCAGGTGGTCCTGGACGATCCGCTCCACGAGCGTGTCCTGCAGGTCCAGGGAGCGCACCTGGAGCAGCAGGCACTCGCGCAGGTCGCGCGCGCCCACCCCCGTGGGGTCGAAGGACTGGATCAACGCCAGGGCCCGCTCCAGGTCCGCGAGGGCGACGCCGGACTCCTGCGCCAGTTCCTCGAGCGTGGCGCGCAGGTAGCCGTCGTCGTCCAGGTTGCCGATGATCCATTCCCCGCCGGCGACGAGCGCCGGTTCCGAGGTGGAAAGATGGAGCTGCCAGGAGAGATGGTCGCTCAGCGAGGGCAGGCGCGACAACGTCTGGTCGTAGGACGGCAGTTCCTTGTCGTCGCGATCGGCGTAGCCGTAATCCCGGCCGTCCCCCAGCTCGTTCAGGTACTCGTCCCACTGGGGACCGATCTCGAGATCGCCCTTCAGGTCCTCGGGACGGTCCGGTTCCGGAGCCGCCTCCGGCACCTCCTCCGCCCGGGCGAGCGCCTCACCGGCCGACTCATCCGATTCCTCCGGTCCTTCCTCGGCAGCGTCCGCAGCGACCTCTTCGAGGACGGGGTTCTCGATCAGTTCCTGCGAGATCGACTGGACGAGCTCGAGCCGCGACAACTGGAGCAGCTTGATCGCCTGCTGCAGCTGCGGCGTCATGATGAGCTTCTGGGAGAGTTTGAGTTCGAGCCGTGCTTCCATGATCGTTTCGCCTGCTCTGCGGTGCCCCGCCGGCCGCCTAGAGCCGGAAGGCGTCGCCCAGATAGAACTGACGCACCCGGGGGCTCGCCGTGATCTCCGCCGCCGTTCCGGCCTCGATGATCCGTCCGTCGTTGATGATATAGGCCCGGTCCGTGATCGCGAGCGTTTCCCGTACGTTGTGGTCCGTGATGAGGATGCCGATCCCCTTGCCCTTGAGCAGCGAGATGATCCCCTGGATGTCCTGCACGGCGAGCGGGTCGATGCCCGCAAACGGCTCGTCCAGCAGGATGAACTTGGGATCGAGCGTCAGGGCCCGCGCGATCTCCACCCGTCGCCGTTCGCCGCCCGACAGCGTATAGGCCATGCTGTCCGCCAGGTGGACGATCCCCAGTTCCTCCAGCAGCGCGTCCCGACGGTCCCGCCGTTCCAGGGACGAAAGATCCATGGTCTCCAGAACGGCCATAAGGTTGTCGCCGACGGTCAGCTTCCGGAAGACCGAGGGTTCCTGCGGCAGATAGCCGATGCCGTTCTGCGCCCGCCGGTACATGGGCATGCGGGTGATGTCCGTGCCGTCCAGGACCACCCTGCCCTGGTCCGGCCGGACGAGGCCGACGACCATGTAGAAGGTCGTGGTCTTGCCCGCGCCGTTCGGGCCGAGAAGCCCCACGACCTCCCCGTGCCGCACCTGCAGACTGATCCCGCGGACGATCTTCCTGCCGCGGTAGCTCTTCTCCAGTTTTTTCGCTTCCAGCGCCTCAGCGCGCCCCTGTTCCATTCCGTCGGTTCTTTCCCTGTGCGGCGGCGTCCTTGGCGTCCTGATAGATCGTGACCTTGCCGCCCTCGACGATGCTGCGATCGTCTCGCGTGAAGAGCGTTATCTTTTTTCCGCCGATCTGGTTCTCGTTCTCGATGATGCGTGCATCTCCGGTCAGGACGATCTTTTCCTCGCTGCGATAATAGGTCGCCTTGTCCGCAAGCGCGATCCGGCCGTCCTTGTCGACCCGGACGTCGCCGTCGGAATCGATCTCCCGAATGGACTTTGTGCCTGCGTCGTAATAGACGATCATCGAGTCCGAGGACAGCGTCATATTCCCTTTCTTGAGCACGACGTTGCCGGCAAAATGCACCTGGGAGCCGAGCTGTTCCGCCTCCATGCGGTCGGCGGTGATCATGATCGGCTCCGGCGGGGGCGTTCCCCGCTTCGGCGCAGCGCTTGCCGGGGCCGTTGCCGCAAGGACGGCGAAGAACGCGGCGAGCAGGCTACTCCTGAAGCACTGCCTTGACACGGTCCTGCACCTTGATCGTGCGCATATCCACATCCGCCGTGACGGCGATCCCTTCCAGGTAGATTTCACAGCCGATCAGCGTGAAGGGGTCCGCCGTCCAGACCAGCCGGTCTCCCGCCTTCCAGAACAGGGAGTTGGTGGTCAGGAGGTACCCGTCGCTCGTCTCGATGCTGACCGGATGGGTCCCCCGGTGCAGCGAGGCGTTCCCGCTCGCGGTGTCCATGGTCCCCCGGTCGCTCCGCATCGTCGTCCTCCGGGGATCGCCCGGGTTTTGAAATACCACGACCAGGTCCCTGAGCCGGACCTCTTTGTTCTCGTAGAGGTCGGCGGTTGCCGCGGTCATGCGCCAGGAGACCTTGCCCTTTTCGGACTGGGCAAAGGTGAAGGTATCCATGCTCATGAGCATGCGCCTGCCTTTGGTCGTCGGCAAGAACGCGGGGACCGAACCCTCCCGGCCGCGCCACAGCAGGTACCCGCCCACCGTGAAAGCGATCAGGACCAGCAGGGCCGCCGCAGCCATGAGCGCTCGGGTCGTCCTATGCATGGCCTCTCGAACGAAGGGAATGAAAGAAACAATGGCGGCTCAACTGGCCGCCATATGCATAATTTATACCATAGGTTGCCGTATTCTGTAAAGGAGAAATCGAGCAGGCCAATCATCTCTCCCCGAAAGGGCGTTTAAGCGGCTCCAAACCGGGACTTGAGCATGGCGATCTCCTGTTCCTTCTCCCGGAGGCGCTGCTCGAGCTCGGCCTGGGACGATACGTCCCGAATGACCGCCTGCAGGAAGCGTTTGCCCATCAGGACGAGCCCCACGGCGCTGACCTCGACCGGGACGGTGCCGGCCGCGGCGCTCTGCAAGTCTCCCTTCCAGACCGACCGCCGGCCCTGCAAGGCCCCCTGGAGCAGCCCCTCCCGCGCGGCGGGATCGGAGAAGAGCTCGAAGAGGTTCTTCCGCAGGAGGTCGAATTTCTGATGACCGGTGATGCGCGCCGCCTGATCGTTCGCGAACACGATGTCCCCGCTCTCCGCAAGGAGGATGATGGCCTCGCTCGCGTTCTCCACCAGGATGCGATAGCGCTCTTCCGACGCCCGCAGCTCCTCGGTCTTTTCGGAGACCCACTGCTCCAGCTCCATGTTCATCATCCGGAGCTCGGTCTGCAGTTGCTCGTTCTGGATCGTGGTGGACAGGATGCCCGAAAGGGTCGTAAAGAAGTTGATCTCCTCGTCCGTGAAGGTCTTCATCTTTTCGTATAAGACCTCCATGACCCCCACGAGCGTCCCGTTGGAGTAGACGTACAACGGAACGCAGTACAGGCCGTGGTAGGCGTCGAGCAACAGGCCGGGGACGGCCTGGTATCGGGATTCGGCATGGAGGTCCTTCACCATCAGCGGTTCGAGCCGTTTTCCCACCCACCCTTCGATGCCGCTCCCGAGGGGCACGCGGACGCTCCCTGCGCCCCCCCCCTTCTCCCCGTTGGTCGCCGCGAGCGTCAGCTCCTCCGCTTTGCGATCGTACAAAAAGATGTGGCACGCCTCGGCCTCCATGACCCGCGCGGTCACATCGGCCACGTCCCGCAGCCGGTCCGCGAAGAGCCGCGGGGAATTTGCCGCATAATTCGCGTCGTAGACGCCGAGAAACTTGATGAAGAGATCGTCCCGTACGTCCAGGAGCTCTTCCTGCCGGAGCCGCATCTCCAGATTGGCGTCCTCGAGCTTCCGCCGGGCGGTCAGGACCGCATTGCGGAAGAACACGAAGGCCGCGATCGGCGCAAGCACCACGAGCACGATCGCCGTGGGGACGATGTGGAGATTGCCCCGGGCAATATGGAAACCGGCGAATGCCGCGGCCCAGCAGAAGACGGCGATCATCACGACCGCCCGCAGCATGACGGACCAGCCCTTGCGGAGATCCTCATTCCCGTGCATCGGACAGCCTCCTTTCCCCGCCGGCGCCGCGGCCGGTACGTTCACCCCTTGACGATGCGGACCAGATCGTCCACCGCCTGCTCGACGTGCAACGGGACCTCGACGTCCAGGCCGCGCTCCCGCAGCTTCAGAAAGAGCTCGGCCAGGAGCGGCGGGTCGATGTTCGTGGTCTGCAGGGCGTCGACGCGGCGGAATATCTCGGCGGGCGTCCCGGCCGCCACGACGCCGCGTCCCCGGGCCAGCACGTAGACCCGGTCGGCGAAGGCCGCGACGAGATTGAGATCGTGCGTGGACATGATGATCGTCATCCCGTCCCGGTTCCGCCCGTTCAGGAGCGCGACGAGCTCCGTCCGCGAGCGGTTGTCCAGGCCTTCGAAGGGTTCGTCCAGCACCAAAAGCTCGGGCCGCATGACCAGCGCCCCGGCCAGCGCCACCTTCCGCTTTTCCCCGCCCGAGAGGTAATGGCAGATCTTGTCGGCCAGGTGGGCGATGCCCAGTTCCTCCAGCACGCCGTCGACCATCCGGGTGAACTCCTCTTTTCCGTGCCCCAGGTTCCGGGGGGAAAAGGCGACGTCGTCCCGCACCGTGGGCGACAGGATCTGGTCGTCCACGTTCTGGAGCAGCACCCCGATCCGCTCCCGGATGGTGTTGTACTGTTTGGCGGGATCGGCGCCGAAGACCGCCACCCGGCCTTCATCGGGCACGAGCAGGCCCAGGATATGAAAGAGCAGCGTCGTCTTGCCCGATCCGTTGCCGCCGAGGATCGCCACGCGTTCGCCGCGCTCGACCACGAAGTCGAGGCCGCACATGTGGATCTCGGTCGTGTCCGGGTAGGTATGTTTGAGACAGCTGACTTGTATGACCGGTTCCATGAGGCTCCTGTTTCCCGTCGGCTGCTACCGCCAGATCGCCACGAGCGCGACCACCACGCCGCCCGTGGCGAGCGGCAGCCAGTCCGCGCGCCGCAGTCCTTCCCGCCGCGCCTCGGCCATGCTGCCGCGGTATCCCCGGACGGCCATGACCGCGTAGAGCCGCGACGCGCGCTCGACCGCCCGCAGAAGCAGCATGGCGATGCCGCGCGAGATGTTCGCGCTGTTCTTGAACAGGCTGCCGGGCGAGAAGCCGCCGCGCAGCCGGATGGCGGCCATGAACTCGTTCATCATGTCCAGAAGGATGAAGAGCGTACGATAGGTCATGAACAGTCCCGCCGCGACGACCTCGGGGAGCAGGACGCTTATGAACGAGAAGAGCCGGGGATAGGGCGTGCTCACGATCAGCATCAGGACGGCGCAGGCCGGCGTGATCGCCTTCAGGAGATAGAGCGCGTACATGCCGAACCCGCCCTGGAGGCTCAACCCGTAGAGGAGTGCGAAGACCGCCGCGTACCAGGACAGGAAGACGATCCGGAGCCAGGGGAGCCCGGCGGCCGCGGCAACGGCGGCGAGCAGGCCGTATCCGGCAAGCAAGGGGGCGGCGTTCTGCGCCGTGACCGCGGCTGCGACCACGAGCAGGAGGAACAGGACCTTTGCCGTCGTGGAGGCCCGGTGGAGCGGGCCGGTGCCGGAGGCGGCCCAATGGTCGATGCGGGCCACATCGATCACGGTCGCGGCTCCCCCGTGCCCGGCCGTCCCTCGCGGTGCAGCACATGCACCAAAAGCGAGGGATTGACCTGCGCGATGAAGGAGACCACGGCGCCGGTGATGGCCCCTTCGATGAGCCAGCCGATGGAGCCCAGGGTCAGGACCATTACCGCGAAGCGTGACACGGACGCCACGCCGCCCACGGCCTGGTGCCCCTCGTGATGCAGGAAGAGTCCCGGATTGAGGTGCGACAGCGCGACGATCCCGATAAGGGCGCAGGTCGAGAGAATGAGCGTGACGACCGTTGCGACGGCGGCGCGCCAGAAGACGGGCATCCGCCGCGAAAGCAGCGAAAAGAAGGTATGGCCGAGGATCGCCTCGGACCCGAGGATGAGCGTGTTGAGGCCGATGACGGTGATGCCGCCGTGTCCCATGAGCGCCAGGATCAGGTTGACGATGAAGGCCGCGATGAAGCCGAGCGCGGGGCCGAGCAGGATGCCGGCGACCACCGAGAGGTTGAGATGGTAGGCCAAGGGCAGGATCTCGAGGCTCATGGCGACCATCATGGCGGCGCTGACCGCGCCCAAGAGCGGGATCTTCTTGCGAAGGTCCATGCCCTTGAGCCGGTGCAGACAGAAGGCCATGACCATGGCCATGAGCAGGAACCCGAGGAGCCAGATCCAGACGGGCAATACGCCGTCCGGGATATGCATGTGGGTCATCGCTATCTCCTTCGTCCGCCTCCGGACTACCGGCCGCGGTCATGTCCTTTTTTTTCGCGTTTGATGAAGACGACGGTCCCGTTGCCGCCCACGAAGACGTTCAGCATCCAGCTTACGATGCTGATGACCAGCGCGCCGAGAAAGGCGGCGCCGAAGGTCCCGATGGAGAACCCCGGCGCGACCGCGGAGACCAGCTCCAGCATGGCGGCGTTTACCACGAGGGTGAACAAGCCGAGGGTCACCAGGTTGATGGGCAGCGTCAGGAGGAGGACGATTGGCCGGAGCACCGCGTTCACGATACCGAGGATGCCGGCGGCGAGGATTCCCGTCAGGATGCTGCGGATCTCGATCCCCGGGATGAGGACCCCGGCGACGATGAGCGCAAGCAGGTTGATGGACCACCGCATGAAGAAACCGAGCATAGCGTTCCCGTGCACACCCTTTCCCGCCGAGCGTGCGGCGGAGCAAAAACAACAGAATACTAGCATACTTCTCCTTGCATTGCAACCAACCCGGATGCTCGCGCTATCCCAGCCGCTTCCGGAAGCGCGATACCGACAAGGCGAGCACGCCGACGCCGAACAGCACGAGCGCAAGGAGCTGCGGCCAGAGGACCGCGATGCCGTTCCCTTTGAGGAACACGCCCCGGATGATGACCAGGAAATACCGGAGCGGGTTCAGCAGGGTGAGGTACTGGAAAAGGGGCGGCATGCTCGCGATGGGGAACACAAACCCGGACAGCAGGATGGCCGGCATGAAGAAGAAGAGCGTGGCCATCAGGACCTGCTGCTGGGTCCCGGCCACGGTGGACAGGAACAGGCCGATGCCGAGCACGGTCAGGAGGTAGAGCGCCGTCCCGAAGCAGAGGAGCAGCAGGGAGCCCTGGATCGGGATGGCGAACCAGAAGACGCCCACCACGGTGACGAGCAGCATGTCGAAGAAGCTGATCAGCGCGAAGGGCACGGTCTTGCCGAGGATCAGCTCGATCGGCCGGAGCGGGGTCACCATGAGCTGTTCCATGGTGCCCGCCTCGCGCTCGCGCACCACGGCCATGGACGTGAGCACCAGGCTCATGAGGGTCACGATGAGCGCGATCACGCCCGGCACGTTGTAGTTCCTGCTCCGGAGCGAGGGATTGTACCACGCCCGGGTCCGGAGATCGACCACGCCCGGCGGCGCCGTGCCCCCGGCCAGGTCCGCGTTATACCGGGCCACGATGCGGCCCACGTACCCTTGGGCCACGAGGGCCGAGTTGGAGTGCGTTCCGTCCAGGATCACCTGGATCGCGGTCGGCCTGTGCTTCAAGAGGTCCCGCTGGAAGCCGCGGTCGATCTGGACGGCACAGAGGACCGCGCCCTGATCGAGCAGGCCGCGCAACTCCTGCGGCGACTGCGGCCGCGCCGCGATCGTGAAGTAGCCCGACGCCGTGAGCCGTTCCGCGAGATCCCTGCTGGCCGACGAATGGTCGAGGTCGTACAGGGCGGTCGGGATGTTGCTCACGTCCAGGGTCGCCACGTAGCCGAAGACGAAGAGCTGGATGAGCGGCGGGATGAAGACGAAGACGCGCATGCGCGGATCGCGGAAGAGCTGGATGAACTCCTTGATCACCATCTGCCGGATGCGCTCCCGCATGTCACGCCACCTTCTTCCGGAACTTCCGGACCGCAACCGCGAAGACCACGACCGCATACACCGCGAGCAGGGCCGCGTCGCCCGCGAGCAAACGGAACCCGGAGCCCTTGAGGAAAATGCCCTTGGCGATGGTCACGAAGTAGCGCGCCTGCACGAGATAGGTCAGGAGCTGGAGCGGCCGGGGCATGTTCGCGATGGCAAAGACGAAGCCCGAGAGCAGGAACACGGGCAGGAAGGTGCTGAGCATGGCCATCTGGCTCGACACGAGCTGGGTCCTGCCCACGATCGAGAGCAGGATGCCGAAGCTGAGGCCGCCGGCGATGAACAGGGCCGCAAGCGCAAAGAGCAGCACCAGGGAGCCGCGGATGGGCACGCTGAAGAGCAGGGAGCCCATGGCCACGGCCAGGGCCGTGTCGCCGAAGCCGATCGCAAAGTACGGCAGGAGCTTGCCCACGATCACCTCCGCGGGCCGCACGGGCGTGGCGATGAGCTGCTCCATGGTCCCGCGCTCCCATTCCCGGGAGATGGTGAGGGACGTGAGGAGCGAGACGATGATGGCCATGATCATCACGATGAGGCCCGGGATGATGAAGTTCCGGGACTTGAGCTCCGGGTTGTACCAGACCCTGCTCCTGACGTCCACGGCGGGCGGTCCCGCCCGGGTGAGCGCGCGGTTATACTGCGCGTTCACCGCATCGAGGTAGCCCAGGGCGATGGTCGCCGTGTTCGAGTCGCTCCCGTCCACGATCGCGGCGATCGCGGCGCCCCGGCGGTCCGCCAGGTCGCGCGAGAAGCCCGCGGGGATCACGAGCGCGACCTCGGCCTTGCCCGCGTCGAGCCAGGAATTGATCTCCTGTTCCGCGTCCACCGAGGCGACCACGGTGAAATACCCGGACTGGGCAAGGGCCGCCACGTACTGCCTGCTCTGGAGCGTGCGGTCTTGGTCGCACAGGACGGTGGTGATGCTCCGCACGTCGAAGGTGATGGCGTATCCGAAGATGACCAGGAGCACGATGGGCAGGACGAAGGCGAGCGCCAGGCTCAGCGGGTCGCGCCGGATCTGGAGCAGCTCCTTTTTCGCTACGGCCATGATGCGGACCAGGTCCATGGATCCTCCGGTTGTCGCTCAGGCGGTCTCGATGAGCGTTACGAACACGTCTTCGAGCGACGGCACGATCTTTTCGATCCTGCGCACGGAAACGCCCGCCCCTTCCAGGATCGTGATAAGCCGCGGTACGTCCGCTGCAGCGTCCTCCACGGTGGCGTGCAGCAGGCTGCCGAAGATCGCGGTCTCGATCCCCGCGCGGTCCAGGGCCTCCAGGCCCGCGACCAGCGGCTCGACCTCGATCTCGAGCACGTCGCGGGTCATGAACTTCCGGCGCAGTTCGCCGGGCGTGCCCGCGGCGATGATCCTGCCGCGGTAGATGAGGCCCAGGCGGTCGCAGTAGTCCGCCTCGTCCATGTAGTGGGTGGTCACGAAGACCGTGGACCCCTGGGAGGCCATCTCGTTGATGAGGGCCCAGAAGTTCCGGCGCGAGAGGGGGTCCGTGCCCGAGGTGGGTTCGTCGAGGAACAGGATCGGGGGCTCGTGCAGGACCGCGCAGCCCAGGGCGAGCCGCTGCTTGAACCCTGCCGGGAGCGTGCGGGTCAATGCCCGGCGCCGCTCCGTGAGCCCCGCCATGGTGAGGGCCCAGTCCTTGCGGCCCTGTCTCCGGTCCTGCGGGACCCCGTAGATCCCGCTGAAGAAGTTGATGTTCTCCTCCACGGTCAGGTCGTCGTAGAGCGAGAATTTCTGGGACATGTAGCCGATGTGCTGCTTGATCTCCTCGGACTGGGTCACCACGTCGCGTCCGCCCACGGTCCCCTTCCCGGACGTGGGCAGAAGGAGGCCGCAGAGCATGCGGATCGTGGTCGATTTGCCCGCCCCGTTCGGTCCCAGGAACCCGAAGATCTCGCCCCGCGCGACCTCCAGCGAGATATGGTCCACGGCGACGAAATCGCCGAAGGTGCGCGTCAGGTCCCGCACCGTGACCGCGAGCTCCTTCTGCTCCGTCATCGCCCTCCTCCCCCGCGGGTGTTCATGCCTGCACCCGGGCGATGAACACATCTTCGAGCGACGGCAGGATCGGGCGGGAGTCTTTTACCGCGATCCCCGCCTCGCGGAGCCGTTCCGTGACCAGAGCGGCGCGCGCGGGATCAACGAGGGTGACATGCAGCCGGTCGCCGTAGATGCTCGCGCTCTGCACCCCTTCCGTTTCCCGGACGAGCGCCAGGGCGGCGCGGGCCTGGTCGGACCAGACCTCGATCATGGGCAGCCCGAGCGAGGCCCGCACGTTCTTGGGCTCGTCCTCGATCAGGATCCTGCCGCGATGCATCAGGCCGATCCGGGTGCAGCGCTCCGCCTCGTCGAGGTAGGCGGTCGTGATGAGGATGGTGACGCCCTGCTTCAGGAGATCGTACAGGATGCGCCAGAAGTCCCTGCGCGACACCGGGTCCACGCCGTTCGTGGGTTCGTCCAGAAAGAGGGTCTCCGGCGTATGGATCAGGGCGCAGGAGAGCCCGAGCTTCTGCTTCATGCCGCCCGACAGCCTGCCCGCGAGCCGGTCCTTGAAGGGCGCCAGGTTGCTGAACCCGAGCAGCCGCTCGATCCGGGCGGGACGCTCGCGCCGCGGCACGCCGTAGAGGTCCGCGTAGAACAGAATGTTCTCCATCACCGTCAGGTCCTCGTACAACCCGAAGCGCTGGGACATGTACCCGATCGTCTCCTTGATCGCCGCCCCCTCGGTCAGGATCGATCTGCCCCCCACCCATGCCTCGCCCGTGTCCGGGTCCATGATCGCCGCCAGCATGCGCATGGTCGTGGTCTTGCCCGCCCCGTCCGGCCCCACGAGCCCGTAGAGCTCGCCTTTATCGATCGAGAGATTCAGGCCGTCGACCGCGACCGTATCGTTGAATGTCTTGGTCAGATCCTCTGTCCTGATCGCTTTTGCCACGTGCCCCCCTGTGGTTCACTGCACGAAGATCCGCACGTCCGCGGGCATGCCGGGCTTCAGGTCGTTGTTCTCGTTTTGGACCTTCACCTTCACGCCGAACACGAGCTTCACCCGCTCCTCCTGGGTCTGGACGTTCTTGGGGGTGAACTCCGCCTCGGACGAGATGGAGACCACCTTGCCCGTATAGGTCCTGCCCGGGTAGGTATCGATCGTGACCGTTGCCCGCTGCCCGAGCTTCACCCGCCCCAGTTCGTCCTCCCGCACGTAGACCTTGATCCAGGGGTCAGCCAGGTCCCCGATCACGAAGACCGGGACCCCTGCGGCGACGGTCTCCCCCGCCTCCACGATCTTCCTCAAGACCACGCCGTCGAGCGGCGCAAGGAGCACCGTATCGTTCAGCCGCACCTCGGCGGTCTCAAGCGCGGCCTTTGCAAGCCGGAGCTGCGCGTCCGCGGCCTCGGAGGCGGATCGCGCCGCATCCATCTGCTGGGACGATATCGCATGTTTTCCGTAGAGCGCGCTGATGCGGTCCAGGTCCCGCTTCGCCTGCCCGGCCCGGACCTGGGCGTCGGCGACCGAGGCCTTGCCTTGGTTCACCAGGGACAGGGTCTCGGCGTCATCGAGGGTTGCGATCTTTTGCCCGTTCTTGACCGTCTCCCCCTCGTCGGTGAAGAGGGCGGAAACCCTGCCCGGCATGGTGAACCCCACGTTCACCTCCGTGACCTCCACGTTCCCGGAGAGGAACAGGGCGTTGTTCCCCTTCCCCTGCCGCAAATAATAGACGAGGACCACGGTGATGATGAGGACCAGGAGAATGATCGCAGGGATAAGCCGCTTCTTCATGCATGCTCCTTTCGTCTTCCTATTCCGATTATAGCAGGGTAAGACAAAGAAATGATCAAGGCGCATCAGCGAGCCGAGATTGACAACCGGAGCACCCCGGCGCATAATGGCATCACGTCAAAGACGCGAACCTCTCCTTTTCGGAGGCGCTTATGATCGCCAGGCAGATGCGATTGATCCTGCTGGTTCTCGCAATCCTCTTCTTTGCAGTCCCCGCCCTTCCCGCTCTTGCCTCGTCTCCTCGGGCGATGCAGGAGGCGCGCGTAGTGGCGGTCAATGACGGGGACACGGTGACGCTCAGGATCGAGGGAAAACGCGTCCGTACGCGCCTGATCGGCTACGACGCCCCGGAGATGGGGCAGGAACCCTGGGGGGAACGAGCGCGCGGGCATCTGCGCGCGCTGCTGAAAGGAAGCGGATGGGAGGTGCGCGTCGAGACCGACGCGGAGAAGTACGACAAATACGACCGGCTCCTGGTCTATCTCTGGACCCGGGACAAGGCGCTCGTGAACGAACGGATGCTGCAGGACGGATACGGGGTCCTGTTCACCTTCCCGCTCAATACCCGCTACGTGGACCGATTCCGGAAGGCCCAGCGCGAGGCGCGCGAAAAACGGTTCGGGATCTGGGGACCCCGGGGGCTCAGGGAGCGACCGTCAACCTATAAGCGGAAGCATCCGCGGCAGTAGGCCAGGAACGCTGATTCGGAGCCTCAATCGTCCCTGCGGATGCCTTCCTATTTCTCAGTTCACTGTTATCGGACGACAACGACGCTGCAGGGCGCCAGGCTCACCACATGCCGTACGACCCCGCCCAAGAGCAGATCTCCCACTTTCGACCTGCCCCGGTGGCCCACCACGATCAAGGAGCATTCCTTTTCTTTGGCGTACTTCGCGATCGTAGCGGCAGGATGCCCCACGGCAACGTCGGTGCTGATCTTGACCTTGCCGGATCCGACCTTTTTCACCAGTGCCTTCAATTCAGTTTTGAACTCTTCGGCCGCCTCGTTCTCCAGGCTGCCCGTATCCACGAGGTTCATGCCCTCGGGCGGCCGGACCACGGAAAGCACGATAATCTCCGGACACGATTTGTGGGAAACCGACATATCGACCGCAAAATCAAAGGCCTTGTATGATTCTTCGGAGGCATCAAAACCGACCAGTATCTTCGAGATCATCGGAAAACCCCTTTCGTTTATACCGTGCCTGGCGCAGGAGCGCCGACACCTCTGCCGGAAAGCGATCCCTCGCTAGTGGGACGTCGCTTTCTTCAGCACCTCTCTGTTATAGGCAGCGAAGACATCTTTCCTGCCCAGCATGCCGATCACCTTCGCAGGCTCGTCCCGCGCAACGACCGGCAGTTCGTCTATCGCCTTCGCCGAGAACTTTTCTACGGCCAAATTCAGGTTCTCGTCGGGGAACACCACCAGAACGTCTTCCGTGGCGATCTCCTTCGCGTGGACGATGTCCCGTACGCGTTCCTCCGTCACGACGAGCCGTACGTCGTGGAAGGAGACGATGCCCGTCATCATCCCCGCGGCATTCAGTACGGGAATGTAGAAATTCTCCTTGTTGATCATTTCGTTGATGAGCACATCCAGCTTGGTGTCTTCCTGGGCCGTGATAAAGTCCTTTCGCATGATGTCGCTTATCTTGATGCTGCTCATGATGCCCACTTCCCTGCCGGCGTGCAGGTTGATCCCCCGCTTGGTCAGGGGGACGGTATCGATGGAGTCATGGAAGAGCCTCCTGGCCACCAGGGTGCCGATGACGGCCGAGAGCATGACGGGCACGATGATCTGATAGTCGCCCGTCATCTCGAACATGAGAAAGATCCCGGTAAGCGGCGCATGCGTGGCAGCGGCGAGGAAGGCGCCGATTCCCACCGCGGAATAGGCCGAGGGACCGGCGGTAAAATGGGGGAAGAGCCAGTGGACCAGGTAGCCGTAGGTGTCCCCTGCCATGGCCCCGATGAACAGCGACGGAGCGAAGACGCCGCCCGCGCCGCCTGAGCCGATGGTGATGGAGGTAGCGAAGATCTTGAAGAAGGTGAGCAGGAGGACGACCACGAAGGTGATCTTGCCGACCAGGGCCAGGTTGACGATGTCATAGCCGTTTCCCATGACCTGCGGCAGGAAGATGGCGATCACGCCGATGAACAGCCCCCCCAAGACGGGCTTTAACTGGGGATGGATCTTGATCTTCTCGAACTGGTCGGCGATGCCGTGGAAGACCTTGATATAGAAGACGCCCAGGAATCCCATCAGGACCCCGAACACCATATAGAGCGGCAGCTCCGCCATGCTTTTTAAATGGTAGGCGGGCACCGTGAATGCCGGGTTGGGGCCGTAGACCGCCCGTGTCACGACCGTGGCCATGGCCGCCGCGATGACGATGGCCGCAAAGGAGGACATCTCGTAGTCCCCCAAGAGCACGATCTCCACGGCGAACATGACCCCCGCAATGGGGGCGTTGAAGGTCGCCGCGATGCCGGCGCCCGCGCCCGCCGCGATGAGCAGCTTCAACCGGTCGCCGGAGGCCCTGAAGTACTGCCCGACCCCGGAGCCGACGGTGCCGCCGATGACGGCGATCGGGCCCTCCACGCCCGCGGACCCGCCGCTGCCGATGGTGATGGCCACGGAAAAGGTCTTCAGGAAGATGTTCCGGATCTTGAGAAAGCCCCCTTTGAGGTTCACCTTCTCGATGAAGTTGGGGAACCCGTAGCCGTTGATCTCGCCGGGAAAGGCAAGGGAGAGGGGGATCAGGAGGAGCGCGCCGCCGATCGGCAGCAGGGGCAGCCAGAGCTTGTGGAGCCCCCCGTGTGCAAGGGAAAGAGCGCCCCCGATATGGGTGAAGAAAACCCGGTGCACGAAGTCCATACTGATGTGCAGAAAGGCGTTGGCAAGACCGGCCAGCACCCCGACCAAAGCAGACAGGATGATCAGGATCGTGTGCTCGTGCACGTGCGATTCGAGCCAGGAAAGGAGCGAGGAAAATTTGCCCTTCTGTTGTCCGTCGGCCTTAAGACTACCTGATTCCATTGTTGTCAACCTCATCAATCATGATCTGCGAAAATCCGAAGGAGCCTTGGAATGCCAGCATACCTTTATGGAGATCCTTTATCAAGAGAAACGATAGCGATCGCGGTTTACAAGAAGCGCGAGCGCCCCGCGGACCTCAGTGCTTGAATATATAGAGGCCCCCGATGAAGACCAGCACGACGATGAGCATAGACTTGAGCCAGTTCTCGTTTATGCGCGGTGAGAGCTTCGGCCCCAGGATCGAGCCCACCACCATGCCGGCCACCTCGATCAACAGCAGGGACCAGATGAGATGGACATGCATCCGCATGTAGGATACGGTCGCCACCGTGGCGGAGAACATGACCGCGAGGACGCTGGAGCCCGCCGCCACGAACACGGGGAAGCCTAATACGTCGATAAAGAACGGGGACACCAGGAACCCGCCCCCGACGCCGAAGATCGTGGCGATCGTGATGATGGCGAGACCCGCGAAAAAGCAGGCGATCGGGGAGAAGGAGTACTCGACTCCCAGGATCGTGTAGTCCATCCGCTTCAGCGTGAACCTTCCCGCCTTTGTTATCATCTCGCCCGGCGGGTCCCCGGCAAGACTTGCGGACGCCGAATCTGCCTGCCTCGCCTGCATCAACTGCCTCGCGAGCTTCCACGCCATCAAGATGGACACGGCAAGGATCATCCAGCCGAAATCGCTTTTGAAGGATTTGGCGTTGGTAAGATAGTGCGTGGACAGCCACGGGCCCAGGACGCCTCCGATCATGCCCCCCGCGGCAAGCGACAGGGCGGTGTACAATATCACCTTGGCTATCTTTCTGACCCGTTCCTGCCGCATGTAGGTGGGGATCGCCACCATGGCCGAGATGATGACGAGGATGAGGCTCATCGGCTTCGTGGGGTTGACCGGAGCGCTCATAATGGTAATGTATCCGAAGACCGCGAGCACGCCGCCGGCGCCGCCGGTGGCGGTATAGACGAACCCGACGAAGATCGCCCACATGAATGCTTCTATCCAGAAACTTAAGGGATGCATAGGGAGTTACCTGCCTTTCTAAAATTTAGTGTGAAAACTTGGTGGAGCTAGCGTATTCCTATCGTCTTCGGCCACCCGCTTCTTGCCAGTTCGGGCGCCGTGGCTAAAACGGTTATTGCTCTTCTCAGGAAGCACCGCGACGATCAAACTGCAGCAGGAAGGCGCAAGGCCATGCTGGGAGGCCGGATCAAGCACTGAAAGACGCATTTCCACTTCGGCGTACGGAACCTGCGGGGCATTATCTGCACGACCTTCGCCCCATTCATTTGCGTGATCGTATATCCGATATTCAGCATTGTTTCTCAAAATTCCTTTAAATCGAAGAGTGACGTTTGGATTTCTATTATTAGCAATATGCATGCCACCACCATAAATCACACAACTAACTGATAAATAATAAATAATTTTCATTGATTCTTTTGTGCATCCTTTCCTGACCGCAATAAACCTATTGCACTGCAATAATTAATACGCATATAATGCATCTTTTTGTTTATTATACGGTTACCCTGCTCCTCCCTCGCTGTTCTCTTCCCGTGCCCTTCCATTCCCTTCCCGGCGCGCCATCGCGAAGGAACGACAAGAAAGAAGAAGGTTGCCGGGTCCATCCCCTTTGAGTTACAATAAGTTACGTGTTGCAGACTGCTTCCAATCCCAAAATAAATGGTTTCCTCGCCAGGCGATCCCCTGAATCGCGCCAACAAGGCCGATGCCTTTGCGGAACGATTTATCAGGGAACGGGGTTGGGACTTGCGGTCAGTTATGGTATCGTGAAGGAGCACAAAGGGGAGCTGTCGGTTGTCAGCGAGCCGGGGAAGGGCTCGACGTTTACGCTCTGGCTCCCGCTGGCAGGGGATATCGATGAAGCCGAAGATTCTTATCGTTGACGACAATCCGGACATGACCCGGCTGCTGGAACGTCTGATC
>JBJKRX010000100.1:0-12872 GCA_046704425.1 Nitrospirota bacterium | reverse complement strand
CGGGTCGAACATGTCGCGGGTTTTGTGATCCTTGGTATAGATCATGCGGGCTCCTCAAAAAAACGAGTGATGCCTGTATGTATCACGAAACCCCTTGTGGTGCAAAGGAAATGTGATGATCCGCGCGATTTTTTTCTGCCGAAATCGCGCGGGGACTTCTTACGAGATCGTCAATATTTAGTATACCAAAAAAAACGAGTATTTTGAAGACATCTGATATTCTGCGTGCGTCAAGTTTTTTAAGTATAATCATGGTTGAGAAAAGATGCAAGAAGCGTTTTCCTGACAAGCCTCAGCGAGCCACTTTTCCCAGCCTCGCTCGACACCGGGAGGAGCCCTCGTCACTATTCTATTTTGTTTATCAAGGACCCCTGAAGAATGCCCCGGCGTGCTATCTTTAAGGACATGAGCAGGAGAAAAAAACTGGCGGGAATAACGGCGGTGTTCCTGATCGCCCTGTGCGGTGTTCCCGCGACGGAGGCGGCGATGCGTGCCTTTACCCTGACGAGCCCCGCATTCACGGCGGGGGGGCCGATCCCGGCGAAATACACCTGCGACGGAGCGGATGTGAGCCCGCCCCTCGTGATCACGGGCGTTCCGGCGGGCGCGCAATCGCTGGCCCTGATCGTGGAGGACCCGGACGCACCGCGCGGGACCTGGGTGCACTGGGTGGTCTGGAACATCGCGCCCGGCGCTGCGGAACTCGCGGAGGACGCGGTCCCTGTCGGCGCATCGCTCGGCAAAACCGATTTCGGCGATGCGGCATACGGCGGACCCTGCCCGCCCTCGGGCACGCACCGGTACTTCTTCAAGCTCTACGCCCTCGACGCGGTCCTCTCGCTCGCTCCGCGCGCGTCGAAGACCAGCCTCGAGAGGGCGATGCAGAGCCATGTGGTCGGCAGGGCGGAATTGATGGGGACCTACACCCGGCGCTGACACCGGGCGCGGACTCAGGACGCCGCAGGCCGCGGCTTCCGCGTCCTCCTGCTTCCCTCGTAGAGTTCGTACTCCAGAAGCGTACACGCGATGCCGCTGTTCTGAAAGGGGATCCTGCGCGCGGGCTTGAGGCCGATCTTCTTGGCAAGCGCGGGGCTTCCCGTGAACACATATCCCCGCGCTCCGCGGCACTTCTGTTTCAGGAAATCGCCGATCCCCTTGTACACGCCCTCCAGGCTTGCCGTCTCGCCCATGCGTACGCCGTATTCGGGATTGAACGCGATGACCCCGCCCCCGGGGAGCGTCGTCTCGGTGAAATCGCAGACGCCGAATTCGATCAGATCCCCGACGCCCGCTGCGGCCGCGTTCTTCCGCGCCGCGGCAACGGCCGCGGGGTCGCGGTCTGTGGCGATGATCCTGCCTTTAATCCGATTCCGGGCCTCGCGCGCCGCCTGTTCCCGCAGGCCTTTCCAGTATTCCGCGTCAAAGTCCCGTACATGGCGGAAGCCGAAATCCGCACGCAGCAGGCCGGGGGCGCGACCAAAGCCGATGAGCGCAGCCTCTATGGCAAGGGTGCCGCTGCCGCACATGGGGTTCACGAAGGCCCCGTCGCCGTTCCATCCCGTGGCGAGCACGATCGCCGCGGCAAGCGTTTCCTGCAGGGGGGCCGCATGCGGGACCTTCCGGTACCCCCGGCGCGACAGCGGCAGGCCGGAAGTATCGAGATAGATCACCGCGTGGTCGTCCTTCCAGTAGAGGTGCACCACGGTCCCGTCGCGCTCGGGCCCGGAATCGGGCCTGCGGCCCGCATGCTGCGCGATCCGGTCCACGATGGCGTCCTTGCATTTGAGCGTTGCGTACCGGGGGTCTCTGATCGAAGGAGTCGACGTGCTCGCGGTGACCGAAAGCCTGCCGTCGGCCGGCACGAGGGTCTCCCATGCCACGGCCGCAACGCCACGATACAGTTCGTCGGCGTTCGTTGCCCGGAACCGGGCAAGCTCCGCGAGAACACGATGCGCGGTGCGGAGGCGAAGGTTCAACACCATGGCATCGCGCAGATCTCCCGCGGTCTCTACGCCCGCCGGCTGTTCTGCCGACAGGGGAAAGCCGAGGTCCAAAAGCTCTTGCTTGAGATAGGGGGGGATGCCTTTTGCGCAGGTAACGAGAAGTGGGGAAAGGCCCATGATTCGATGGGTGGGTCTCAGGCTCAAACCGACGGAACGCACAGAGTAATGCAAAAACCGTCTCGCGCAAAGCCGCAAAGGGAACCGTTACCGTCTTTACTCCCGGTAAACGACGCGAGCCTTTCCCGGCGTCCTTGCGTCTTTGCGCGAATATCGCACGTATCTTTGCTTAAGAGGATTGAATCGAAGTCGACCGTAACTTGCCGGCGACGTACAGCGCCTTTAATGGCCGGCGGAGAAACGCTCGTTTGCGGTGGCCATCAGCCGTTCCTTGTCCCGGAACAGCACATCGCACTTGTGCAGGTAGGTCCTGCGGACCACGCCCTTGCCGAAGGTGCTGTGGAGCACGACATCCCCGACGCGATACTTGCACGCCATATCATAGGTGCGCTCCCTGCCGTTGGCGGTCGCCAGACAACTCTCCCACATGAGCTCCGCAAGCTTGCCCGCGTCTTCTTTCTTTTTGGGGGTCCGGGTTTTCGTCGTGGTCGCGGGATCGCGGAATTTGTGCGCCCCGCCGCAGATCGTGCACTTGACCTTCGTGATCGCCTCTCCGTCCCTGGCAATGACCACGTGGTCTTCGGCCCTCCTGCACTTGGAGCAGTACGAAGAAACGTATGCGCCTGCAGCATGTGGTGTATCCGTCATGATGGTCTCCTTTTCCCGCTCCTGTCCCGGGAATGAGGCAGGCACGAGTCAAAATTTCTCTACTATAACAAGCACGAAATGTAGCGCGAAGAGGGTCAAGGAAAATGCCGCATGCGGTGGACGCTGTTCCTGTTCGGAACCGTGCTACTTTCGGATCGAGGTTGCCATTATACACCATTTCGGGGGGAAATGTCCAATGGTGTATTGGTGGAGGAGAAATTGCGTCGGCGTACCGACAGTTCAGGCGATTCAGCATGCCGTTTCGAGCTGCAGCATTGGTTCCGCCGTCACCGATCACCCCGCGCCGGTCACGGACCTCAGATTCTGTCCGCAGCTCCGTAACACGCTGCCGAGACCGGGGCGCTCGCAGATCACTGCTCGTCCTCGCGCCACACGCCGGTGCCGGTCGTCGCGTTCGGCCCGGCGGGATCGAAAGGGTTCACGGTAACCGCTGTTTGCTTGACCCGGGACACGGGGGGAATCGCATCGTCAACGACCGTGACGATGAAGGTGTAGGTCCCGGCAGTAGCGGGCGTCTGGGAAAACAGCAGGGAATAGGTTCCCTCGTTCAGCGGGGGCGCAACAGGGGGAGGGGGAATGCGGTCAGCCGCAGCCTGTGCCGTAAACGTCGCGGTGCCCGCGCTGTATGTCAGGCTCCACGAGTCGTCCGCGTTTCCCGCCACATTGTGCACAAGGGCGTAGCCGTCGTTCCCGTAGGTCCAGTTGACCGTGTCGGGCATGGCGATGCCTACTTGGTCCACCTTGGAGCAGGCGGAATTTCTCACCGTCCAGGTCAATTCCGCGTTGGTGCTGTCCGCGTTCGTCGCGCCTACGGTCACGACGTATCCGTCGATATCCTGCACAGGGGACTGGGTGGTTGCCGTCTGGAGCGGTCCGGCAGCCGTGGCGTACCCCTGCACCGCATAGGTGGTGTTGGGGTCTCCCGTCACCACGGCGGTCCAGGTGAACGTGCCGGTCGATGGGCTCGGAAGGCTCGCGATCGACGCGGGCGTGGGCCCGGTAAACGATCCGATATTGGCATTGCCGGTGACGATGCGGGTCAGGGTCGAGGGCGTCACCGCGGTCACCGGCCCCCCGGTCGTGTTCGTCACCAGCATCTGGAACGTGGCGATGTCGCCGGAGAACAGGCAGGCTTGCGACGAGGTCAGGGACGAGGAAAGGCCGCAGCTTACGCCGCCCATGACGGTTATGGCAGCGGACGTAACGGTGAGCGAGGTCCGCGAAGCCCCGGCCGTGCTGCAGCTTCCGGTGGTGCTCGCGCATGCTGTTAACGAGACGGCGCCGCCTGCCGGGCCGCTCAGGGTATAGGTCCAGACGATCGATCCGCTCGCCCCGGCGTTCAGGGTCAGGCTTGACGGGACCGGCGAAGGACTGTCCACGCTTGCGCCGCCCGAGGTGCTTGCCGTGGGCCGCGGCGACGGGACCGGGGAAATGGTCAGGTTATTTTGTGTGGACTCGTTCGTCACGTTCATCGTGAGCGTGAACTGGCACCCCGAGCCCACGCCTGTGGGCGAAGGCGTGAGCGTCATGAGCAGCGCCTTCCAGGTCCAGGAGCTCGTGGTGGAATTCGGCGTGCGCCACGTGCCCGAGCCGACAAAGAGTGCCTGCGCGCTGCTCAGGTTGGTCGTGCGGTCCCGGTTTGACGCGACGCTGTTGATATCGAACGTGAAATCGCCGCTGTCGCCGGGGCCAAGGTAAGAGGTCGCGCTCCCGGCAGTGCAGGTGATGCGGGTGTTGCTGCTCCGTGCGCAGGTCCAGCCGGCCGGGGCCGTGAAGGTCTCGGGGTTCGGCAGGGACGTGTAGGTGGTGCTGATGGTGAACCGCACCGACCGGATCGTTTCCCCGGCCGTGCTGTTGTTCGCGACATGGAAGGTGATGGGGTTGTTGCTCGACCCCATGACGAACTCGACCGAGGCGGGGCTCTGGTCGATCGTAAACGAACGGACAGCCTCAGCGCGTTGCACCGGAATGCAGGCGATTGCGACGAGGAGGAAGACCGCTGTTTTGATCGCACGACGCATATCTGAACCTCTGCGCTATCGGGTCACCGTTTTCTTGATCGTCCGCGACGCGCCGCCCACCGTGGCCGCGGACGTGATCTCGGCCTCGATGTTCGCGACGGTGCTGACCCCGTCCAGGACCGGAGTCACGGGACTGCCTGCGCTCGCCGCCTTCGGCCCGGTCCCGCCGGCGCAGCGCTGCACCCCGGTGAAGGTCATGTTCCCGCCTGCAAAAGTTATCCCGGTGTAGGTGATGTCTTCCCCGAGGATCGTGATCGTCCCGGCGCTCAGGAATTTCGTGTTCGCCGTCGCGGTAATGGTCGCGGGCGACGTGCAGGCCGCCGCAAGGCCGGAGGTGAGCAGGACCACCGGGTAGACATTGCTGCCCCGCGGATGGTCGGCTGCCGCGGTGCCCAACTGGCCGCGCGTCAGCCCGGTAAACCGGTAGGGCGAAGAGGTCGTCATGCCGGTATACCGGACGATCTCCGCGTTGGCGGTCACATCGTCCTCGATCTGCAGGTACCCCGAAGGGGAGAACCGGTTCGTCGTATAGACGTTCGCCGTGGCGGCGCCGGCGAGCAGCCGGCCTCCCCGCAGCTCGGTCGCGGGGAGGGCGATTGTCGCGGAAAAGGAGCCGTTGCCGAGCGTCTGCGTCGCGGAATCGAGCGGATCGGGGCTGCGGTACCAATCGAGATTTCTCGCAAGGACGCGCTGCCCGTATTCCGCCCCTGCCTCGGCCACATACAAGGCCTGCGCGGACTGGACGTCGTTGATCGAGGTCAGGCTGCCCGTGCCGATGAGCGATACGAACATGAGGCCCAGGAAGGCCAGGATCACGATGATGAACACCGCCGCGATGAGGGAAATGCCGCGGTTGCTGTGAATCGATATGATCTCCCGCATCCCGTGCTCCCTCTTGCTAGTGGGCCACTTCCTGCCATGCCGCCTGGGGCCGGTCCGCAGGACCGATGACCTGAATAGCCTGCAGTGTCTGGACGGTGCCGGACGCCACCTGGCTCCACGTTGCGCCGTCCCAGTGAACGATCAGCCCGCCGTCCCCCGCGGCCCAGCAATCGTCCGTCGCGACGCAGGTGACGCTGTTGAGGTTGTCGGCCGGCACGCCCGCATAGGGCCCGGCCTGCGTCCACGTGGCGCCGTCCCAGTGGATCATTACCGCATTGCCCCCCGATGCGTCGCCCACGGCCCAGCAATCGTCCGTCGCAACGCAGGCAACGCCGTTAAAATTCGTATTCGGCACGCCTGCATAGGGCCCGACCTGCGCCCAATTGGGCCCGCCGGTCCAGCGGATGATCGTCTCGTTGCCCCCGGATACGTTGCCCACGGCCCAGCAGTCGTTCGTCGCTACGCAGGTAACGCCGTTGAAGTTCGTATTCGGCACTGCGGCAACCGGACCCACGCGGCCCCAGGTACCGGCCTGCAGATGCATGATCACCTCGCCCCCGCCGCCGCCCCCCACTCGGTTCCCCACTGCCCAGCAGTCTCCCGTGCCTGCGCAAAAAACGCCGTTCAAATTGCTTCTGGCCGTATTCCCGGTATTCACCGTGCTCCAGGCGCCGTTATACTGCAATATCCACGGCCGTTCCCCGAATCCGCCCGCGTACCCCACGGCGTAGCATTCGTCGGCGCTCACGCAGTAGATGCTCGTCAGGTTCCTGTTGGAGATGGTCCCCGAAGGCCCCACGCGCGTCCATTGCGAGCCGTCCCAATGGAAGATGACCTCGTCCGGAGTCGCGTCGGCGTTTCCGACGGCCCAGCCGTCGGCATAGGACAACAGGGATATCGCGTTGAGGCCGTTGAGCGCAGGGGGCGGCAACGGCAGCCCCCCGGACGCATCGTCCCAGGCGACATCCCTCCACCGGAGGACGGTCGCATTCGCCTGCTGCCACTGCGACCAGGCTGTGCCGTTCCATCGGAAGATGACGCCGCCGGCCCCGACCGCCCAGCCGTCGTCGGCGATCCCGTCGCCGGTCGTGTCGATTGCGGCAAGGGAGTTCAATTGATCGCCGCCGCCCGGCGATACGTTGGTCCAGCCCGCGCCGTTCCAGCGGGAAATAGTACCGTTCGCCCCTGCGACAAAGCACTCGCTGCTGCCGGTGCAGAATACGCTCTGCAGGTTCTGGTTCGGGATCTGGCCCGAGGCGGCCTGGCGTGTCCAGGTAGCCCCGTTCCAGCGATAGACGAGCTCATACCCCCCCGATACATTTCCCACGGCCCAGCCGTTGTTCGCGGCAAGCAGAAAGACCGAATTGAGCTGACTCGCTGCGGTGGCCCCGTACTCCGTCCAGTTGGCGCCGTTCCACTGAACGAAACGATTTTGGTTCGGTCCGCCCACGGACCAGCCGTCGTTGGCGTCGAACAGGGAAACCGCGAGGAGGCCCTGGGCTCCGGCAGTGGGCGATATTGTCTGCGTCCGCTGCCACGTGGTGCCGTTCCAATGCAGGAAAACCCAGCCGTTTCTTCTATTGCTCGTCCGGTTGCCCACTGCCCAGCAGTCGTCGGTCGCTTCGCACGAGACGCCGTTCAGAGTCGCCGTGGTCGGAGACGTTGCCGGGTTCCAGTTCGAGCCGTCCCACTGGAGGATCGTCCCGGTGTCACCCACGGCCCAGCAATCCGTGGCGGACGTGCACGAAAGGCCGTGCAGATTGGCCGTCGTCTGAGAGTCGACTTGGCTCCAGTTCGTACCATTCCACTGGATGATCGTGCCGTTGTCGCCCACGGCCTGGCAATCCGTGTCGGACGTGCACGCAACGCCGTTCAGATTATCAGCCGGCAGTCCCCCGCCGCCGACGGCCCAGCCCTCAGGCAGCTGGATCCCTTCCCGAACCTGCCGCCGGGAAGACGAACCCGTCAGGTCCGGCACCCCGCCGGTTGCGGTCACCGAGCATTGGTATTGGCCCACGGCCGTCCCCTGCGCGTGCGACGTCGCAATTGTGCCGTCCGCTCCCCGCACGGCGCCGACGAAGGAATTTCCCGAGGTGCCGGAATAGTCGATCGCCTCGCGGTCGATCAGGATGCGGCCGGAAGGGGCATAGCCCTGCGTCAGCGGATCGGCGCTTACGTTGATGGTGGTGATCGTACTGTCGATGCCGCCGGCGTCGGTCAGCGTCACGGCGTTCGCGGAGGAGTACGGCGAGCCGGTGTCCGTGGTGACGGAAAACACCCCCTGGCCGAAGGACACGGCGTTCAGATCGGCGTCAAGCGCGGTGCAGGTGCTGCGGTCGGCGAGCGTCGCCGTATTCAGCAGGGCAACCGCGTTTTCCAGCCCCCCGCCGGCCACGAACAGCGCCTGAGTGGATTGCACGTCGTTGACGGCGGTCCTGCTGCCCGTGCCGATGAGCGTGACGAACATCACGCCCGCAAAGGCCAGGATGACGATGATGAAGACGGCCGCGATCAGGGTGACGCCCTGCCGGTCCCGCATGGTCTTCCGCATCCTTCGTTCCGTCCCCTCTCCTCAGAAATTACGCGGGTGCACGCGCGTCCGCACCTCGAAGGTTTGCGCACCCTGGACGGCGGTCACGTCGATCACCACGTACCAGACCGCGTCTGCAGTCGCGGCAGCGGCTACGCCGTCCTGCTGGTAGTAGGTAAACGCAAGGGTCTGAATGTTCCGTGCCAGCGTATTGCCGTTCCGCGTTATGGTGTAGGGGGCGGACGCCCCCGTTCGCTGGAATTGAATGGCGTTTCCGTTTATATCGGTAAACGACAGGTTCGTGGCCGTCATGGATGCGATGTCTGCGGAAGAGGCGCTCCGGATCATCCGGATGTCCCGCGCCATGCGTTCCACGGCCAGTTGCGCCTGGTAGCGGGCGTCGCTGAGGGACTGCTCCGCGGTGTATGCGCTCATCCCCTGGGAGATGATGACGGCCGCAAGGCCCGCGATGATCGTCACGACGACGATGGTGATGATCAGCTCGATGAGGGTGAAGCCCCGCGACGGCGCGGTGCGGTCTGCGGGGTCCCCGGGACCCGAGCTGCGGTCCGCCGCCTTGGGATGGTGCGCTGCGCTGCAGCAACCGGCGCTCGTCGCATGCCGCATTTCGCCGCTCCCGCTAATAGTTCGCCACCAGCCCGTCTGCGCTCACGCTCCCGACCGCAGCCTGGGAGATGGTCACGGTGATATGCTTGTAGTTCGTCGCCGTATTGCAGTTCGAAGTGTCGTTGAGATTGCCCGCCGGGACGTAGCAGATGTCCAGCGAGCACGTGAAGCCCGGCAGCATATCCGCGGCGGTCATGCACGCCTGGCCCGTCCCCGTCGTGAGTGCCGCAGCGGAAAACCCGCTTGCCAGCCTGGTCCCGATGACCGCGCTGAGCTCCCCCTGCGCCAGCGCCGTCGCCTGCTCCATCAGGAGCGGATTCGCGCCTCCCCTGATCCCCGTGGTAAAGACGGCCAGCACCCCCAGGGCGGCGATCGAAAGGACCACGAGAACGAGGACCGTCTCGATAAGCGTGAAGCCGCCGCCAGTGTGCCTCGTTTTCCCGGTTCCCGCTTGCCGCGCTCCCATATCAGTTCACCGCCCCGGTGTCGGCCGTGACCGTCACGGTCCCGCCGGGATTGACGGCAATGGTCATGCCCGACGACGTCGTGGCACATCCCGACCCCGCGCCGGCACAATCATAGGGCCTGCCGAAGGTGTCGAATTCCAGGCAGCTCAGGGAAGGCGTGATCGTGATCCCCGCGTAGGAGCCCGTATTGACCGTTACCGTAAAGGCGCTGCCGGTCGCCGGATCCGTCGCAGCGGAAAAGCCGGAGCAGGTGGAGGTCGTCGCGCTCGACAGGGAATACCGGTTCGCGGTGCTGAAATCCACCCGCGACCGCTTCCCGCTCGTCATGGCCAGGTTCTGGGCGTAGCGCAGGTCAGCCCGCAGCTTGTCCATAAAGGCGTCTCCCTTCATGGTGGCCATACTCCCGATCCGCGGCGCTGCGTAGGCCGCGAGGATGCCGAGCAAGACGATAACCATCACGAGCTCGATGAGGGTGAAGCCTTTCGTATGCATGACCGTATGATTCCCCCCGGCCTACCCCTGCGTTGTCCGTATGAGCTCCAGAAGTTCTTTTCTTTCCGGGGAGTCGGTCGCAAGCAGGCTTGCGGCTTTTTCCAAATAGCGACCTGCCTCCCGGCGGTTGCCTTTTTTCAGCATGATGAGCCCCATGCCCTTGTAGGCGGGGACACAGCCGGGAAAGGAGCGAGCCGCAGCGGCATAATGCCGAAATGCATCATCCGGATAGCCGTTCTCCAGGAAGAACCGCGCATAATTGAGTTGCAGCTTCGCGTCCAGAGGATTCATCGCGATAGCCTCTGCGAAACAAGCGGACGCTTTCGCTCCGGCCTTTTGCTTCGTAAACGCCACGCATCGTCCCAGGTAATCCGCAGGAAGCGTCGGCACGGTCTCCGTCGCCCGCAGGAAAAATGCATCGGCGGCCCCTTTGTCCGACAAGCGCTCCGAACACTCCCCCGCCAGATACAAGGCGGCGGCCGATGCCGGCCGTATTGCCAGCGCCTTCCTGATTGCGCCCAATGCCTTCGTATATTGCCGCATATTCATATAGACGGAACCGAGATCGAGCTGATAATCAAAGTGACCCGCACCGTACTTCTCAATGGACTGCAGCACTGCTGCCGCCGATCGGTAATCACCCTCATCCTGGTAGGCGGCGGCAAGGTTCACATAGTCTTCCAGATATGCGCCTCCCCGTTCCTGCCCCTTGAGGATGCCGGTCTGCGCATACGCGACGGCACGCACGAAATCCCCGCTTTCCCGATAGGCATTGCTTAAATTGATATAGGGGCGCTCCTTCTCCGGCGCCTTTGCGACCGCATCCTGCCACAGAAGCACCGGACTCGCGTACAGATTGTTGCGCATGACCGTTGCAGCGCCGTAGAGGATCATTACGGAGCCGATCAGGACGGCGCCTGCCTCCCGATATCTTTTGTGGATGACCAGAAGCATTTCCGCAGCGCCGATGCTGTACCCCAGGGAGGCGGCATACACCCACCGTTCGGCCATGTAATCATTCAACCGTATCACCAGAAACGGCGCCAAGCTCCCCAGAAACCACAGGATTCCCAGCGAGAGAAGCGGTTTTCTTTTTCTGAAGCGCACCGCGACCCACAGGAGCGACACAAGGATGCACAGAGAGAACAGCACCCTGCCATCCATGCCCGCCGACGGCAGGACGTCGTGGTCGATGGTAAGCCCGATCGGGACAACCAGCAATTGCAGGTAGGAGACGAAGACCCTGAGCTCCGTCAGGACGTGCGTCATCCATGGCCTTGCCGTCTCCAGGGAAGGCGCGGTCACGTACGAGACATACACGAAGGACAGGATGAAAACGATCGCCAGGAAAGGGACATGATAGCGAAGGCGGGATAAGAGTTTCTTCCCGCTTTTCGCAATGAAGAAATAATCAAAGAGAAGCAGGAGCAAAGGGAGGATGATGGCGGCTTCTTTGGTCAAGAGGCCGAGAAAAAAGAGCAGTACCCCGGCCAGGTACTGCAAAGGCTTGAATCTGCCATCCGTTGCCCTGAAAAAGAAGAGCATCGCTGCCAGGATAAAGAAGGTGGAAAGTACGGACGAGCGGCTCGATATATAGGTGACGCTTTCCGTATTTATCGGCAGGACAAGGAAGAGGCTCGCGGCAAGCGCATATTTCAGAGAGACCGGCCTCGTCCTATCTTCTTCAGCATACAGAAAAAAAAGGAGGTATAAGAGGAAGGCATTTGCAATATGGATCAGCAAATTGAGCAGGTGATAACTGAGCACATCGAGTCCGCCGATTGCATAGTTCAGCGCAAAGGTCAGCGACAGGAAAGGCCTGCCTGTGAACAGGCTCGTCGGATCTTTCGCTACTTGCGCTCCGATAGCCGCGAAGGATCGTGCGACCGGGTTCTGCTTCAGATAAGCAAGATCGTCAAACTGGAAGGGAGCATGGAGGGAATTTGCATAAACGATAACGCCCAGCAGGGCGAGGAATATAAAAACCGTCCTGTTGCTTAGGGACCGAGTATTCACCGGCAATCCTTATTCTACGAAAATAGGCCGCTCCCCATCGGGAGCGGCCCAGCGATCGACTTCTCCGGCATTCCGTGCAAAGACGGCTGCGCCACTTAAGCGATCAGACAAGATATAAGCAGGAATCGCAGCGCCCTACCAAATCCATAGCTACCAACTTTTACTTAATTGGGCCGGTCTCTTATAGGACTCCCCGCTCGCGACTGTAATCGTATATGATCCATTAGCGATTACATTGCCGCTCGCGCTCCAATCCGAAGGATATTGGGACATCGCATTGAGCAAGGTAGCGCCATCGGAAATCTTCGTCCCCGTCGTGGTCGTAAGGTCGTTCGCAAAGTTGATTGCCGCTGCCGAGAGGGCGGCCCCATATACGCCGTTTGCGGCACCGATCTTCGCTTGCGAAGACATATCGATATATTTCGGGATCGCCACCGCCGCCAGGATGCCCAGGATCACGATGATCATGATCAACTCAATGAGGGTAAAACCTTTCTGCGATTTCAGCATGACCTATCCTCCTCCAGTAGGATTTTTTCGCCTATCCGCCGTATCTGCAGTGTCGTACTACCACGTCTCGTATCCCTTGGTCGCCGATCGCACCTCCCCGCGTACGGGGTCATAGACAAAGGGGTCGCCGAAGGGGTCCACCGGGTTCCCCCGCTCGTCCAAGGCTAGGTGCATCAGGTAGTATTGGTTCAAAAACTCCGCGCCGGCCGGATATTCGTGTACCGGCAGCAGGACCTTGGTTTCGAGCAGCTCCCGCAGGCTCGCGGGATTTCGCTTGTTCAGGATCTGAAAGAGCTTGATGCTGGTCCGGATGTTCGTGAGCCCGGTCCGGAGCGCCGCTTCCCGGGCGGCCTGGGCAATCCGTTCGTACCGGGGGATCACGACGCCGATCAGGACGCCGATGAGGCACAGGGTGATGACCGCGTCCAGGACCGTGAGACCTTTTGGGCCACGGCCGCGTTCCCCTGCCCGTTTTATTATATCCGATCTCATTTAATTTATACCATAAAGATCGCCAACCTGTCAATTAAATCAGGGG
>JBJKRX010000099.1:0-6405 GCA_046704425.1 Nitrospirota bacterium | reverse complement strand
AAGCAAGCCGCATCGCCGAAGAGGCGCGGGCGGATGTGATTACCGTCTCGCTTCCTGGCGCCGCAGTTCCTCATCGCGCAGCACCCTGCGCAGCACCTTGCCGACGAGGGTCTTGGGGAGCTGGTCGCGGAACTCGATTTCCTTCGGGACCTTGAATTTCGAGAGCCGGTCGCGGCAGAACCCGATGATCTCCTCTGCCGTCGCAGCGGTCCCTTCCTTGAGGACGATGTAGGCCTTGATCTTCTCCCCCATGAACGCTTCGCGGGGCAGCCCGACGACCACGGCATCCTTGACCTTGGGATGCATGAACAGCACTTCCTCGACCTCGCGCGGGTAGACGTTCTCGCCCACCGTCTTGATCATGTCCTTGATCCGGTCCACGATGAAGAAGTAGCCGTCCTCGTCCATCTTGGCGATGTCTCCTGTATGGAGCCATCCGCCCCGGAGCGCCTGCGCGGTCTCATCGGGTTTGCGCCAGTATCCCTGCATTACCTGCGGACCCCGGATGACGAGCTCTCCCGTTTCTCCGGTGGGGAGGACCTTTTCGCCGGTCTCGATGTCCACGATCCGCGCCTCCGTATCGGGCCAGGGCAGGCCGATGCTGCCCTCCTTCCGCGCGCCGAAGATGGGATTCGCATGGGTAACGGGAGACGCCTCGGAGAGCCCGTAGCCCTCGACGATCCGCGCGCCCGTCACCTGCTCGAAGCGTTCCTGCACCTCCTTCATCAACGGACCGGCCCCGCTTAGGGCCGCCTCGATCGAGGTCAGGTCGTACTTGTGGATCTGGGGATAGTTGCTGATCGCGAGATACATGGCCTGGATCCCCGGAAATATGGTCGGCCGGTATTTGGCGATGAAGCCGAGGACCTCTTTCGTGTGGAACTTGGGGACCAGGATCAACTCGGCGCCGATGAAGACGGCCAGGTTCATCGCCGTGGTCATGCCGTAGACGTGGAAAAAGGGGATGGCGGCAAGGATGCGGTCCTCCCCCGCATGCACGTGGGTGAACCATGTCCGACACTGGACGGCGTTGACGACCAGGTTCCGGTGGGTAAGGACGGCGCCCTTGGGGATGCCGGTCGTCCCGCCCGTGTATTGCAGGAGCGCAACGTCCTCGGGAGAAACGGCCGCATCCGGAAGCGTGTCCGGCTCATGCCGCACCAGCGAGAGAAAGTCCCAGATCGGCGGTCTGCGCCGCACGCGCACCCACTGTTTTTCGGCCATGGCCTTCAGGGGATAGAGCTGTTTGAGCGGGAACGGCAGATAGTCGCGAATGCCGCACAGGATCAGTCGCTTGACGCCTGTTCTGGGCAACGCGTTCGCGATGACCGGGTAGAACATATCGACGGCGACGAGCGTCTCGGCGCCGCTGTCATTGAGCTGGACCTCCAGCTCGTGTTCATGGTACAGGGGATTGGTGGAAACCGCGATGGCCCCGGTCCGGAGCGTGCCGTAGTAGGCGATGACCATCTGCGGAATGTTCGGCAGCATGAGCGCGACACGGTCGCCCTTCCGCACTCCCAGACGCCCGAGGGCGTGGGCGAAGCGATTCACCGCTGCCTCGAGTTCAGCATAGGAGATTCTCTTTCCATAATAGAGGAGCGCGGGATGGTTGGGAAAGCGGGTTGCCGTCTCGGTGAGCACGGCGCCGAGAGTTGTTTCGGGATAGCGGAGGGTTGCGGCTACTCCTGCTTCATACCAGTCGGTCCAGGGATGGGAGCTGTTCGTCATCACAGCAGCCATAAGAACGCCTCCCTTCTGACGGCACATAAGGACCTGCGTCTTTTTCTCTCGGGGATCGTCACTCCCGTCTTTAGTATTATTATACCATCCGTGTGCAACTTTGCGCTTCGGTGCCTGCCGGTGGGGGAAAAGAGGAAACGGACAACGGCCTTATTTATCTCCCGGGAGTCCGACGGGGGGTGTCGCGCCGCGATCGCTCCGGGAACCGTCGTTTCCCGGCCGCCTGGGGAGGACGGGTCGCGGCTGCCCGTTGCTTTTCTGCGGCGGTCCGCCGGATCTCCTGCACGTACATGGCGTCGTCGGCCCACTCGACGGGAATCTTCCGGCCGATGTATTTTTCGATGTCCTCGAGGGCATAGACGTATTCCTCGTCCGCGAGGCTGACCGCCTTGCCGGAAGCCCCGGCGCGGCCGGTGCGGCCGATCCGGTGCACGTAGTCCTCCACGTCCTGGGGAAGATCGAAATTGATCACATGCGTGATCCCTTCGACGTGGATGCCGCGGCTCGCCACATCCGTGGCGACGAGCACCGGCAGTTTCCCTTCCTTGAAATCGGCAAGGATCTTGAGCCGCTTTTTCTGGATGATATCGCCGGTGATCGGCTGTGCCTTCCAGCCGTTCCGGTTCAGCCGCTCCACCACCATCTCGGCCGCCCGGCGCGTGTTCACGAAGATGAGGCAGCGGGACGGCTGTTCTTTGCGCAGGACGCCGAGCAGCAAGGGGACCTTTTCGTGTTTGCCCACGTGGTACAGGACCTGCTCGACCTGCTCAACGGTGATCTGCTCGGGGGTGATGGAGATCTTTTCCGGGAGATTCATGAACTCGTAGGCAAGCTCCATGACCCGATAGGAAAGGGTGGCGGAAAAAAGCATGGACTGACGTTTGGCGTAAGGCGGCAGCTTTCTGAGGAGGTAGCGCAGATCGTCGATGAACCCCATGTCGAACATCCGATCCGCCTCGTCGATGATGAGATAGCGGGTCTTCTTCAGGCCGTAGACGCGCTGCTTGTAGTAGTCGATCAGCCTGCCCGGCGTTCCGATCAGGACATCGACCCCTTTGCGCAAGGTCTCCATTTGCTTATGGTAGTCGATGCCGCCGTAGACGGCGAGGAAGCGAAAGCCCGTGAACTTGCCGAGCCGTTCGGCTTCATGGAAGATCTGGTCGGCAAGCTCCCGCGTGGGCGCGATGACGAGGGCCTGGGGGGAGTTCTCGGTGTCGCCCGCGCGGTCCCGGATCATCCGGGTCAACAGCGAGATCAGAAAGGCAGCGGTCTTGCCGGTGCCGGTCTGCGCCTGTGCGGCCACGTCCTCGCCGCGCACGGCGCGCGGAATGACCGCTTCCTGTACCGGTGTGCAGGCGGTGAACTCCGCGTTCTCGATCCCCTGCTTGACCTCGTAAGGTAAATCCAGTTCGGAAAATTCCATGGTGCTCCCATCAAAGTGAAGACGAAATGTCAACGTGTGATGGGGCATACTATACCATAAGTCGCGCAGGCGGCGAAAGAAAAATTTCATTTCCGTTCATCGCGCGCGGCACGTTTTCGCGCCGCGCATGGACGAATTGCACGCACGGTGCGCGGCGTCGCGGCAACCGCTTGCGGAAACAGGCGGTGCCGAAGGAGAGGCGATCGTCGCCTTGCAAGTATGTACCGTGCACGGAGAGACGCAGCAGGGGCGCTGCAGACGGGGTCTTTCTCATATCGCGGCGTAAAGACGCTCGCACGCGACCGCAGATGTTTCCTCCGGAGGAAGTGCGAACGGCGGCAAAGGACGTTTTGGAATTCTACTACTAAATTTGGTATTTTTACGATAAAACTAATTTAGTTTGTACATTTTTTGTTTCCTGTTGATTGTGCTGTTGATATATTGTCTAACATAATGAAATCATTTTTTTTAAAATTTTTTGTTGACAAAAGATACACTCTCGTTGTATATTTGTCCACGAGGAGATAACACGGTGCTGACAAAACTCTTCTCTTCCACGAGAGCGGAGCTTTTGGGCCTGTTCTTTAACAATCCGGACGATCGGTTCTATCTGCGCGAGATCGCACGACACATCGGCAAGGACGCCGCAGGCATCAAGCGGGAACTGGACAACCTGGTGAAGATCGGCATTCTCGCGCGCGAGAAACGGGGAATCCAGAAATACTACTTCGCGAACAAGAACTCCCCGATCTTCTCGGAGATGAAAGGACTGGTCTTCAAGACCACGGGAGTGGAGGGCGCCATGAAGGCCTCGCTCTCCCGGCTGAAGGGCGTCCAGGCGGCCTTCCTCTACGGGTCCTACGCCAAGGGATCGGAGAAAGAGGACAGCAACATCAATCTCCTGGTCATCGGGCAGGCGAACATCACGGAACTGAACGACATGGTGATGGGCCTGGAAGAGAAGCTCAAGCGGGATATCGACTATCTCGTGTTCGACGAGCAGGAATATCGGAAGCGCAAGGAATCCCGCGACCCCTTCATCCGCGAGATCCTGAAAGGGAAGAAGATATTCCTGGTGGGAAAAGAAGATGACCTATGAAACGCTGAAAGAGATGGGCATCGTCGAAGAGCGGGCCGCCGAGATCGCGGAGATCATCGCACTCATCACCCGGGCGGAACGGGACCTCGCGACGAGCAAATACCTCCAGGACCACGACGAAGAATGGTGCTTCGCCGCGGCATACCTGGCCATGGCGCGCTCGGCGCGTGCCCTGATCCTCTCCGAGGGGTTCCGGCCGAAGGGGGTGCGGGGCAGGGACGCGCAGAAGACGGTGGTCACGGCCGCGGGCGCGCTCCTGGGCGACGGGCAGAAGAGCCTGGTCAACAAGTTCGACCGGATGCGTCGCAAATATCAGAGCTTTCTGGAAGAGCCCGGCCGCATCATCAGCCGGTATGAGGCGGCCCAGGCAATGCGGGATTCGGAGGAATTCTTCAACCTCGTGACCGCACGGGTTCGGGAGAAGTACTCGCAGCTGTCACTGCTGAACGATGTACCTCAGCTTGTTTCAAGATAAAGCCGCTTGCGGAACGCGGTATGCCGAAAGGGGGTGGAAGACTGATGGCAGCCAAGAAGAAAGCGAAGAAGAAGGCGACCAAGAAGAAAGCCACCAAGAAGAAGAAGTAGAATCGACCATCGTGTCCCCGCGTGGGGCAGCCGGGGGCTCCGAGCCCCCGGCGCATTTTACCAAAGGAGCCGCACCGTTTCGTCGGCCGGTCCCGGCAGGCAAGAGCGACGGGATGTAAGGGCATGACGACGGCATCGGCGGTCCGTTCCAGGTTATTGCTACCCGTATCCCGGCGTATTCCGGAAAGGGGGTGATCTCCTACCATGGCGACCAAGAAGAAGGCTCCGGCAAAGAAAGCGAAGAAAACGACGACGAAGAAGAAATAGCCAGACCGAGTCACCACATGATGACGGTCATGACCGTTCGCACACAGCTGTTCACTCTTCACCACGAAGCCGTACTTCGTGGTTTTGTTTTTCTCGGCGCGTCGTGCCGGTGCGGGGCGCCGGAGAGCGCTCTCCCTTTCCATGCGTAAAAGGAACAGACTCAAGACCGGCCGCGGCCTCTCGTGGGCCGGAAAAGGCCGGAAGATCCTCCTGGCCGCCGTTGCGGGAGCCGCGGCGCTTTCCCTCCTTTATTCATTCATCTTCGGCGAGATGGGCCTCGTGAAATATTATCGTATGAAGGTGCAGTACGATGATTTGACGCGGAGCATCGCGACACTCCAGCAGGACAACGCCGGTCTGATCGTCGAGGTACACGCTCTCAAGACCGACCCGGACTACATCGAGCAGATCGCCCGCGACAAACTGGGGCTTGCGCGTCCGGGGGAGATCGTGTACTATTATGACAATCAAGACCGTGAAATTCCGCATAATTCCGGGCACTAAACGCAGGTTGTCCCCTCACGTTGCCGTGGACGGACCGGTTCGCATCGGCCCGGCGGCGCGCGGGCACGCCCGGATACCGACCCCATGTCCGATCATCCGCTCTCCATAGCCTTTGTCTGGCACATGCACCAGCCCTACTACAAGGACGATGTCACGGGGACGTATATCCTGCCCTGGGTCCGCATGCACGGCATCAAGGACTACTACGACATGCCCGCCCTGCTCGCCGATTTCCCGGCGATCCATCAGACCTTCAACCTGGTGCCCTCCCTGCTCAAGCAGATCCGAGACTATGTGGAGAACGGCGCAACGGACCGGTTCCTCGAGGTCACGCTCAAGCCCGCCGACGCGCTCGACGAGACCGACAAGCTCTTTCTGCTCCGGAACTCCTTCATGGCGAACTGGGACACCATGATCAAGCCCTATCCCGCCTACTGGCAGCTGCTCGACCGCCGCGGGTACAGCGTGTCCCCGAACGACCTCGTGAACGCCACACGGTACTTCACCGTCCAGGACTACCTCGACCTGCAGGTCTGGTTCAATCTCACCTGGTTCGACCCGCTCTTCAAGCGGAACGACCCCCTGCTGCAGGGGCTCCTCCGGAAGGGATCGGGCTTCACCGAGCGCGAGAAGGGGCTTCTGATCGACAAACAGCGCGAGGTCCTGGCGCTCATCATCCCGGAGTACAAGCGGCTCGCGGCAGAAGGCAGGATCGAGCTCACGACCACGCCGTTCTACCTCCCGATCCTCCCGCTTTTGTACGATACGGACCTTGCCAAGGCGG
>JBJKRX010000098.1:0-24170 GCA_046704425.1 Nitrospirota bacterium | reverse complement strand
TCGAGACGAGGCCTGCGGGCTTCATCGGGACCGTGTTCGTGGGCATGATCTTCGGAGCGGGCTGGACCCCCTGCACGGGCCCGTTCCTCGGGTCGGTCCTGGCGCTCGCCATGACGTCCGAGACCCTTGGGAGGGGGGTGGTGCTCCTGAGCCTGTACTCGCTCGGCTTGGGGGTTCCCTTTATTGTGTCGGCGATCGCGATCGGCGCGTTCCTGGCGTCCTTCGGCAGGCTGAAAAAACATTTCAAGACCCTGAAGATCGTGAGCGGCATCATCCTGATCGTCATGGGTGTTTTGCTCCTGACGGACAAGATGACGATCCTGATACCCCGGTAGGTTGCTGCGTTCCCTTACGAGAGCATCAAATTTTCCACGATCAGCGCGAAGGAGGGCCGGACGCAGGCACGCGGACCTTGCGGACATCGGCCCAGATGTCGACGATGCCGAGGGCGACGAGGAACACGGCGGAGGGGAAGGCGATGAGGATGCCGAGCATGAGCCCGCGCATGAACGGCCGGACGCGGAATTTCCGGAGATAGAAATCGACGATGGCGGTCCCCTGAGCCCCGTACACGACCGCGTACAGGATGGCGAGGTTCCAGCCGATCAGCCGCGGCAGCTCATGGGGCAGCATGAAGAGGGCCAAACAGCCGATCAGCCCCCAGACCCAGGTGTCGGGCGCATGCCAGACTGCGAAGGGCCTGCTTGCGAACCGCGGTGCGGCGCCGGGATTCTTTGCCAGAAGCGCGCGTGCGACCCCGATGCAGCACGCGGCCTGCGCAACGGACGTTGCGAGTCCGATGCCCGGGAGCAGCCGTACGAAGGTATGGATGAAGCGGTCCGGGACCCCGGACACCACCGCGGCCATCTCGTGCATGCCGAGCTGCTTATAGAGCTTTGCGGCATCGCCGAGGCTCGAGCGGAACGCTGCGTCCGCTGCGTCGAAAGGGTTCTTGCCGATCCGGAGGAAATACCAGCCGACCATCAGACCGGCGGCGCACATCGGCAGGAGCCCGGCAAGGAGCGCCGTCTGCTCCACCTGCATGCCTTTCTGCATGCCGACTGCCGCGCCGAGGGCCATGAGGCCGAACCCGAAGAGGAGAATGGCGCCCAACTGCCATCCGCCCAAGAGGACGGCAACGAGACAGGACCCGGCAAGGGCGGCCAGGCCGTCCCGCCTGCCGTGGCGCAGCAGCACGAGGATGAGCGGCACGGGCGTGAACAGGGCGACGATCTGGCCAACGAAGGGGATCAGAAAACCGGCGGCAAAGAGCACCACCGTCTGCATGACGGCGATCAGGATCGGCCGGGTGTTCATGGGGCGTCTCCAAAAAAAGGGGGGAAATCCGGGCTCCCGGATTTCCCCGCATTGCGTTCTGTGAGCGGTCGTACCCGCGTGCGGTTATTTCTCGCCCGAAAACGGGACGAGCGCGATGTTCCGGCAGCGCTGGATGGCCACCGCGACCTCGCGCTGGTGACGCGCGCAGTTCCCGGAAATGCGGCGCTGCAGGATCTTGCCGCGTTCGGTGATGAAGAACCGGATCGTCTTCACGTCCTTGTAATCGACAAAGGGCGTTTTGTCCACGCAGAAGCGGCAAACCTTTTTGCGCGCATGAAACCGCCTGCGTTTGTCCGGGGCCTTGCCGTCCCGGGACCTGTTGCCCGCCGGTCGTCCCGCGGGCCGCTCCGATGATCGTGATTGAAATTCAGCCATAGGTCATTACTCCTCGTAGTTTCCGGTTTGTCTTGCCGGGAAGAGGCTTCCCGACGTCAAAACGGGATGTCTCCCTCGTCCACCGGTGCATCCTGCGCGGATTCGGCAGAGGACTGGTCCCTGCCTCCGCCGCCGGAGCGTTTCGGCATGAACGTGACCGACTGGGCGGCCACCTCGACCTTGCTCCGTTTCTGGCCGTCCTCGGTCTCCCAACGGCGCTGCTGCAGCCTGCCTTCGATCAGCGCCCCGTCGCCCTTGTTCAGATATTGGCCGCAATTTTCGGCCTGTTTCCCGAACACGACGATGTCGATGTAGCTGACCTCCTCGCGGGTCTCTTCGCCCTGTTTGTATTTCCGGTTGACCGCGACGGCGAAGCTCGCGACCGCGGCGCCGTTGGGCGTGTAACGCACTTCGGGGTCGCGGGTCAGGTTGCCCAGCAGGATCACCTTGTTGAAACTCGTCATGACAATGCCTCGCTTTCCCCGCCCGAGCGCGGGCGGAAGCGGGGTACGCCGCGGGCGCTAGGCCGTGGCCGGCCTGGCAATCTCCTGCTTGGCGGCGTCCTTTTTCTTCGGCTTCGGCGCCGGTTTGGTGCGCAGCTCTTTTTCCAGCTTGATGGTCAGGAATTTGATGACCGTATCGGTGAGCTTGTAGGTCCGCTCGAGTTCGTTGACCGCGTTCGGCGCAGCCTTGAACTGGAAGAAGGCATAATGGCCCCGCTTCTGCTTCTTGACCTCGTAGGCGAGCTTCTTCTTGCCCCAGTCTTCGAACTTGAGCATCTCCCCGCCTTGGCTCGTAACGACGTCCTGCATCTTCTTGATGATGCCGGCCGTCTCGTCGTCGCTCAGATTCGGGTTGATGATGAAGATGGACTCGTAGATCGGCATGATGGTTCCTCCTTATGGGTTATAGCCCTCCCGTTGGTGCAGGGAGAGCAAGGAGAGTAATCCCGGGGCAAGCGGCCGCGCGGGAATCGACCTTACTCATTGAGAGAGGCTAACGTTATCACAGAGCGCCTGAAAATGCAAGCCATTTCTGGACGTTTCCCCGGTCTTCGGAGCACGCAACCCCTGATGAGACAAGGTTTTTTATTGACAAACGCAAAGGACTGCCTTATTATCAATTTTACTTTCTCGCGGGCGGTCATGCAAAAATAGTCTTTGAAAAAGAAGGGGTTATCGATGCCCGAGCAGTTCGGCCGGATCAAGCGGCTGCCGCCGTACGTCTTTGCGATCGTGAATGCCATGAAGATCGAGGCGCGCAGGCGCGGCGAGGACATCATCGACCTCGGGATGGGCAATCCGGACCAGGGCACCCCGCCCCATATCGTCGAAAAGCTGGTCGAGGCGGCCCAAAACCCCAAGAACCACCGTTACTCGGCGTCCAAGGGCATCACGAAACTGCGCGCAGCGATCTGCGACTGGTACAAACGGCGCTACGATGTGGACCTCGATCCGGAAACGGAAACGGTCGCGACCATCGGTTCCAAGGAAGGGCTTTCGCACCTGGCCCTGGCCGTGATCGAGCCGGGGGACGTGGTCCTGACCACCACGCCGGCCTATCCCATCCATCCCTATGCGGTCATCATCGCGGGCGGAGAGGTGCGGTCCATCCCGCTCCGGGCGGACGGGGACTTCTTCCGCGATCTCCAGGAGGCGTTCAAGAACACCTGGCCGCGTCCCAAGGCGCTGATCATCAACTTTCCGAACAATCCCACGACCCAGGTGGCCGATCTCGCCTTCTTCCAGCAGATCGCTGATTTCGCGCGCGAGAACAACGTGATCGTGATCCACGACCTGGCGTACGCGGACCTGAACTTCGACGGGTACCGGGCACCCAGCTTCCTCCAGGCAAAGGGGGCAAAGGACGTGGGCGTCGAGTTCTTCAGCCTCACCAAGAGCTACAACATGGCGGGCTGGCGCGTGGGGTTCTGCTGCGGCAACCGGGACGTGGTCGGCGCGCTCATCAAGATCAAGAGCTATTTGGACTACGGCATGTTCCAGCCCATCCAGATCGCGTCCATCATCGCGCTGAACGGACCGCAAGAGTGCGTGCGGGAGATCGCGGACATGTACCAGTCCCGGCGGGACGTGCTCATCGACGGCCTGGACAAGGCGGGATGGCATATCGAGAAACCCAAGGCGACCATGTTCGTCTGGGCCGAAATCCCGGAACCCTTCCGGAAGCAAGGCTCCCTGGAGTTTTCGAAACACCTGATCTCCCATGCCGGCGTGGCGGTCTCCCCCGGCATCGGGTTCGGCGAATACGGCGACGGCCACGTGCGGTTCGCGCTCATCGAGAACGAGCAGCGCATCCGCCAGGCAATCAAGGGCATCAAACAGGCGATCCAGTAGGAGAGGGAGTTCGGCGGTGACAAAGACATCCATCAACGTGGGCATCATCGGGTTCGGCACGGTGGGCACGGGCACGGCCCGCATCCTGATCGAGAACGCCGGGATCATTAAAAGGCGGCTCGGCGTGCCGGTGACGCTCAGGACGATCGCGGACCTCGACGTGAAGCGGGACCGCGGCATCGCCCTCCCGAAGGTGAAGCTCACCACGGACGCGAAGGAGATATTCCAGGACCCCGCGATCGACATCGTGGTCGAGCTCATGGGCGGCTACAAGCCCGCGAAGGAGTTCATCCTGGAAGCGATCGCGAACAAAAAGCACGTGGTCACCGCGAACAAGGCGCTCCTGGCCGTGCACGGGGAAGAGCTCTACGCCGCGGCCGCGAAGGCCGGCGTGACCCTGGGCTACGAGGCGTCGGTGGCAGGCGGCATCCCGATCCTGGCTGCGGTCCGGAACGGGCTTGCGGCAAACAATATCGCGTCGGTCTACGGGATCGTGAACGGCACCTGCAACTACATCCTGACCCTCATGACGAACGAGGGCAGGAAATTCGATGAGGTGCTGCGCGAGGCCCAGGCCAAGGGCTATGCCGAGGCGGACCCGACCTTCGATATCGAAGGCGTGGATTCGGCGCACAAGCTCGCGATCCTTACCATGCTTGCCTTCGGCACCCCCGTCCGGTTCGACGACGTCTATACCGAGGGCATCGCGAAGATCACTCCCCTGGACATCGAGTTCGCGAAGGAACTGGGGTGCAAGATCAAGCTCCTGGCCATCACCAAGCAGGTGAACGGCGAGATCGAGGCGCGGGTCCATCCGACCATGCTGCCGCGGGACTACCCGATCGCCCAGGTGGACGGCGTGTTCAACGCCCTGGCGATCACGGGCGATGCGGTCGGCTCTACGATGTTCTACGGCCGGGGCGCGGGCGACATGCCCACGGGCAGCGCCGTGGTGAGCGACATTATCGCCATCGGCCGGGACATCCTGGCGGGCTGCGCGGACCGCGAACCGGTGACGGCGTTCCGCGAGCGCAAGACCCTTCCGCTTCGGAAGATGGAGGACATCACGTCCTCGTACTATCTGCGCTTCTCGGCGCTCGACCGACCGGGCGTGCTGTCGCGCATCACGGGAGTGCTCGGCAAGAACAATATCAGTATTTCTTCCATGATCCAGAAGGGCCGCCAGGCCCATGAGGCAGTGCCGGTCGTGATGATGACCCACGAGGCGATCGAACGCGACGTGCGCGCGGCCCTCGCGGAGATCGATCGCATGGACTGCGTCGCGGCTCCGACCGTGGTCATCCGGGTGGAGGAGGGAGGACGGTAAGCATCCCGGTGTCGCGTCCTCGCTTCCCACGGCGCCGGATTCGTTGAGGTGCATGGTGGCTGATGAGATCAAAATAGACAAGACCATCGATATCACGGGCCAGGTCTGCCCCTATACCTTCGTGCGTTCCAAGCTGGCGATCGAGAAGATGGAGCTGGGCCAGGTGCTCGAGATCATCACGGACCATAAGCCCGCATCCGAGAACGTGCCGCGGAGCATGGAAAGCGAGGGGCAGAAGGTCCTGAAGATCGAACAGACCGCCGAGAAGGAGTGGCGGATCTACGTGCGGAAGGACAGGGAGAAGAAAAAGGCGTAGAGAAACAGGAGAACTCCTGTTTCCGGTACCATACGCCTTGCGGAAGGAATCATGGAATTCACCGAAGACCAGATACTGCGGTACAGCCGACACATCCTCTTGCCCGAGGTGGGGGGCGACGGTCAGGAAAAGATCCTGAACGCCCGGGTCGTGCTCGTGGGCGCAGGCGGGCTGGGGTCGCCCGTGGGGTACTATCTTGCGGCTGCAGGGGTGGGCACCATCGGCGTGATCGACAACGATCGCGTGGAGCTCTCGAACCTCCAGCGCCAGATCGCGCATCATACCGGAAGGATCGGGGTCTTCAAGGCTGATTCGGCGAAAGAGACCTACGAGGCGCTGAACCACGACGTCAAGGTCGTGACGCACAAGGAGCGCCTGACCTCGGCGAACATCAAGGAGATCATCAAGGACTACGACATCGTGGTGGACGGGAGCGATAACTTTCCGACGCGCTATCTCGTGAACGACGCCTGCGTGATGCTGGGGAAGACGCTCGTGAGCGCCGCGGTCTTCCGGTTCGAGGGACAGGTGATGACCATCGTCCCGGGCCAGGGGCCCTGCTATCGCTGCCTCTTCGAGGTGCCGCCGCCGCCGGGCATGGTGCCGTCGTGCCAGGAGGCGGGCATCCTCGGCGTCGTGACCGGCGTGATCGGCACGCTCCAGGCCACGGAGGTGATCAAGGCGATCCTCAACATCGGTCAGCCGCTGAAGGGCTCGCTCCTCCTCTGGAACGCCCTGGATATGGGCTTCCGGAAACTGCGCGTGCCGCGGAACAAGGAGTGCCCGGTCTGCGGCGATAATCCGACGATCACGGAGCTCATCGATTACGAGTGGTTCTGCTCCATGAGCCACTAGGGAGCGACGCCCGCGGCCGGGTGATCATGCTGGCACTCACGAAAGCGGACCTGCAGGCCATTCTTCAACACTGCGACCGCGAGTATCCGAACGAGGCCTGTGGCATCCTGGCCGGACAGAGCGGCAGGGTCCTGCGGGTCTATCCCATGCGGAACGCCGAGCCGAGTCCGGTCTTCTACGTCATGGAGCCGCAAGAGCAGTTCCGGGTGATGCAGGAGATGCGCCAGGCGGGCCTGGACCTGGTGGGCATTTACCATTCGCACACCGGGAGCCGGGCCTTTCCCTCGTCCACGGACGTAAGCCTGGCCTACTATCCCGAAGCGGTCTATCTCATCGTTTCGTTGTTGGATCGTGCGCAACCGTCGGCGCGGGGGTTCACGATCATCGAGGGGAAGGTCTCCGAGGTAGCAATCGACCTCTTGTTGGAGGAAGCGGAACAATGACCTATGTCAAGGGACTGCGGTGCGTGGAGTGCGGCAGGGAATATCCGGTCGAGCCCAATTACGTGTGCGAGTTCTGCTTCGGCCCGCTCGAGGTGACCTACGACTACGAGCGGATCGCGCCGGTCTTGACGCGCGCCGCCGTCGAGTCGCGGCCGCTCACCATGTGGCGGTACCGGGAGCTTTTGCCGATCGACGGCGAGCCCTTCGCGGGCCTCGACACGGGCTATACTCCCTTGATGGACGCCAAGAACCTCGCGGCCGCCTGGGGCGTCAGAAAGATCTACCTCAAGGACGACTCGGTCAACCACCCGACCCTGTCGTTCAAGGACCGGGTCGTTGCCGTTGCCGTGACCAAGGCCAAGGAGTTCGGGTTCGACACGGTGGCCTGCGCGTCCACCGGCAACCTGGCGAACTCCGTGTCCGCACAGGCGGCACGGGCGGGCATGCGGCGCTTCATCTTTACGCCCGCGGACCTCGAGCTTTCCAAGACCCTGGGCTCGCTCATCTACCGGCCGAACCTCGTAACCGTGGACGGCAATTACGACGACGTGAACCGGCTCTGCTCCGAGGTGGCGAACAAGCACCGCTGGGCCTTCGTGAACATCAACATCCGGCCGTTCTACGGCGAAGGGTCCAAGTCCCTGGGCTTCGAGATCGCGGAGCAGCTCGGCTGGCAGACGCCGGACCACATCGTGGTGCCGAACGCAAGCGGTTCGCTCATGACCAAGATCTGGAAGTCCTTCAAGGAGCTGGAGAAGCTGGGGCTCGTCCCGAAGGTCACGACCCGCGTTTTTTCGGCGCAGGCCGCCGGCTGCAACCCCATCGTCACGGCGATCCGGGAGGACAGCGACGTCATCAAGCCCGTCAAGCCCAAGACCATCGCCAAGTCGCTCGCCATCGGGAACCCGGCGGACGGATACTACGCGGCCAAGGTCACGAAGGACACCGGCGGGTACGGCGCCGATTCCACGGACGAGGAGATCGCGGAGGCCATGCAGCTTTTGGCCGAGACCGAGGGCGTGTTCGCCGAGACCGCCGGCGGGGTCACCGTTGCGGCCGCCCGCAAGCTCGTGGAGTCCGGCAGGATCGCGAAGGACGGCACCCTCGTGATCTGCATCACCGGCAACGGCTTGAAGACCGTCGACGCCGTCGTCGACCGCCTGCCGCGGCCCGCACCGATCAAACCGAACCTCGACGCCTTCGAGGAACTGCTGCAATCGCTTTCGTAACGACGCGGCGCGCGGAAGAGCGAACCAGAATCAGGAGGAACGATTTATGGCGATCATCGTGAAGATCCCCACGCCTTTGCAGAAACTCACGGACGGCAAGGCCGAGGTGGAGTGTACTGCCGGAAACATCCTCGAGCTTGTCGATGCCCTGGAGAAGGACTACCCGGGCATGAAGGAGCGTCTTTCCGAGAACGGCAAGATCCGGCGGTTCATCAACATCTACGTGAACGAAGAAGACATCCGCTTCACGGACAAGGAGGCGACGAAGCTGAAGGACGGCGACGGCGTCTCTATTGTACCGGCAATCGCCGGCGGCTGCTAGGCCGGCAGGCCGGGTTCCCGGCGCGTTCCGTTCTTCTTCCCGGGAGGCACTCATGACGACGAAACGGATCAAACTCACCTTCCCGCAGGACCTGATCAAGGAGCCGGTGATCTACACCATGGCCAGGAAGTTCGACGTGATGCCGAACATCCGGCGCGCCAAGGTCACGGAGAGCGTGGGGGAGGTGGTGCTGGAGCTGGAGGGCGAGGAGAAGAACCTCGCGGACGGCATTGCCTATCTCAAAGAACGCGGTGTGAAGGTCGATGCTGCGGAGGGCGATGTTGTCTCGTCCTAGGGCGCAGTCATTCTGCTCGCAGACGGCGGTCCCACGATGAAATACATCATTCTTCTGGGCGACGGCATGGCCGACCGCCCGATAGCGGACCTGGGGGGAAAGACCTGCCTGCAGGCGGCCCGCACGCCGCACCTCGACCGGCTCGCATCCCTCGGCACGACCGGGATGGTGCGCACGATCCCGCCGGGTTTCCCGCCGGGCAGCGACGTGGCCAATCTGTCCGTCATGGGATATGATCCCCGGAAGTACTTCACCGGCAGGTCGCCGCTCGAGGCCGCGAGCATCGGGGTGGAGCTGGGGCCGGACGATGTGGCATTCCGCTGCAACGTCGTGACCCTGCGCATTACCGGCAGCAGGACCGGCCCGGGCAGGATGCGGCGCGCGATCATGGAGGACTTCAGCGCGGGCCATATCACGACCGCCGAGGCGCGGCTCCTGATCGAGGAACTGGACGGCAAGCTCGGCTCCGACCGGATCCGCTTCTATCCCGGGGTGAGCTACCGCCACCTCATGGTCTGGAAGGGCGGGAAGGACGCGCTCGAGTGCACGCCCCCGCACGACATCCAGGACCGGGAGATCGCCGACTACCTGCCGCGCGGCGAGGGCGACGAGATCGTGAACGGCCTCATGGAGGACTCCCTCGATCTGCTCCAGGCGCACCCGGTGAACAAGGCGCGGCTGGAGAGCGGCAAGCGGCCTGCGAACAGCATCTGGCTCTGGGGCCAGGGCCGCAGGCCGCGGATCCCCACCTTCCGGGAGAAATACGGTCTCGAGGGCGCCATGATCTCGGCAGTCGATCTGACCAAGGGCATCGGGGTCTACGCGGGTTTCGCCGTGATCACGGTGCCGGGCGCCACGGGCTGGATCGACACCAACTACGTGGGCAAGGCCGAACACGCGCTCCACGCGCTGCGCTCCTGCGATGTGGCGTACGTGCACGTGGAGGCGCCGGACGAGGCGGGCCATACGGGCGATCTCCGGAACAAGCTCAAGGCCATCGAGGATTTCGACGAATACATCGTCGGGAACATCGTGCACGGCATGCAGCAGTTCGATGAATACCGCATCCTGGTCCTTCCGGACCATCCCACGCCGCTCGCGCTCCGCACCCATTCGGACGAGCCTGTCCCCTTCGTGATCTACGACAACCGGAAGGAGCGCCACGGTGATCCGGTGCCCTTTGATGAGCAGATCGGCGAACGGGAAGGCGCCCTGCGGTTCGAGGAAGGCCACCGGCTGATGGATTATTTTCTGCAGCGATGAGCCCCGCACGGGGGCAAGGAGAAGGAAGGTGTTGATCGTTCAGAAGTACGGCGGTACGTCCGTCGGGAACCCGGAGCGCATCCGAAACGTGGCCCGGCGCGCCGTCCGGACGAAGCAGGAAGGCCATGACGTAGTGGTCGTCGTCTCGGCCATGAGCGGCGAGACGGACAAGCTGATCAACCTGGCGAACCAGGTGAACGAGAACCCGGACCCCCGCGAGATGGACATGCTGGTCTCCACGGGAGAGCGCGTGACCATCGCGCTTCTGGCCATGGCGATCCAGGGCCAGGGCCAGCCGGCCCAGTCCTTCACCGGCCGCCAGGCCGGCATCATCTCCGACAGCGTCCACACCAAGGCCCGGATCGAGAAGATCACGGGCGAGCGGGTGCGCAAGGCGCTCCGGGACGGCAAGATCGCCGTGGTGGCCGGCTTCCAGGGCATCACCGAGCAGGACGACGTCTCGACGCTGGGCCGCGGCGGGTCCGATCTCACGGCCGTGGCCGTGGCTGCGGCGCTCAAGGCCGATTACTGCGACATCTACACCGACGTGGACGGCGTGTACACGACGGACCCGAACGTGGTGCCGCAGGCACGCAAGCTGGACAAGATCTCGTACGACGAAATGCTCGAACTGGCGAGTCTGGGGGCCAAGGTCCTCCAGACGCGCTCCGTCGAGTTTGCGAAAAAATACGACGTGCGCGTCAGGGTGCTCTCGAGCTTCAACGACAACCCGGGCACCCTGCTCACCAGGGAGGATCATGACATGGAGAAGGTGGTCGTGTCGGGCGTGGCCTACGACAAGAACCAGGTAAAGGTGACGGTGCAGGGCGTTCCCGACAAGCCCGGCGTGGCCGCGAAGATCTTCGGCGACATCGCCGCGAACAACGTCGTGGTGGACATGATCATCCAGAACGTGGGCGATGCGGGCCTCACCGACCTGTCCTTCACCGTTCCCCGGACCGACGCCAAGAAGGTCCTGGAACTCATGCGCAAGGTCGTGGCCGAGGTCGGCGCGAAGAACGCGGACGTGAAGGAGGACATCGCCAAGATCTCGATCGTCGGGGTGGGCATGCGGTCCCATTCGGGCGTGGCGGCCACCATGTTCTCCACCCTGGCCCGGGAAGGGATCAACATCCTCATGATCAGCACCTCGGAGATCAAGATCTCCTGCGTCATCGACGCCAAGTACGCGGAGCTCGCCATTCGCGTGCTGCACGAGGCGTTCGAGATGGAGAAGGCAGGATAAAGCCAAGTGAGAAGGAAGAAGTTTGAAGTGTGAAAAACGGGGAAAATGGACGAAAGCATAACGTGAAACCGACGGTATTCATATACGACACCACGCTCCGGGACGGGGCCCAGGCCGAGGACGTGAACTTCTCGGTAGAGGACAAGGTCCGCATCGCCCGGAAGCTCGATCAGTTCGGCGTGCACTACCTCGAGGGCGGCTGGCCGGGGTCCAATCCCCGGGACGGCGAGTTCTTCCGCGAGATGCGGCGCGTGAAGCTCCGGCGGACGAAGCTCGCGGCCTTCGGCTCGACCCGGCGCGTGGGGATGCGGGTGGCTGCAGACCCGGGCATGAAGGCCCTCGTTTCGTCCGGCGCTCCGGTCATCACCCTCTTCGGAAAGACCTGGGACCTGCACGTGCAGAAGGCGCTCCGGACCACGCTCGCCGAGAATCTCCAGATGATCCACGATTCCGTGGCCCATGCCTTGCGTCACGCGGACGAGGTGGTGTATGACGCCGAACATTTCTTCGACGGGTACAAGGCCAATCCCGATTATGCGCTCCAGACCCTCCGGGCGGCGGAACAGGCGGGCGCCTCCTGCCTGGTCCTGTGCGATACGAACGGCGGGACCCTGCCCCAAGAGGTCGCGGAGATCATCGAGGCGGTCAAGGAACGCATCACCGCGTCCTTCGGCATCCACGCGCACAACGACGCGGAACTCGCGGTGGCGAATTCCCTGATCGCGGTCCGGCTCGGCGCGGTCCAGGTCCACGGCACCATCAACGGGTATGGGGAGCGGTGCGGCAACGCGAACCTCTGCTCGGTCATCCCCGCCCTCAAGCTCAAGATGGGTATCGATTGCGTCTCCGATGCGAACCTGGGGCAGCTCCGCGCGGTCTCCCGGTTCGTGGACGAGTTGGCGAACCTGCCGCACCGCACGTGGCAGGCCTATACCGGCGACAGCGCCTTCGCGCACAAGGGCGGGGTGCATGCGGACGCCGTGGCCAAGAGTTCGCGCACCTATGAGCACATCCCGCCCGAGGTTGTGGGGAACCGGCGCCGCGTCCTGGTGTCCGACATGGCCGGGCGAAGCTCCGTTCTCCAGAAGGCGGCCGAGCTCGGGGTTCCGCTGACCAAGGACAGCCCGGAGCTTAGCGCGATCCTGCGCAAGGTCAAGGAGCTCGAAAGCGAGGGGTTCGCCTTCGAGGGCGCGGAAGGATCACTCGAGCTCCTGATGCTGCGCGCGGGCCATACCTACGAGTCGGTCTTCAGCATGTTCGACCGCATCGACTACCGGCTGTTCACGGAAAAACGGAAGATCGACCCCAACCCGGTAAGCGAGGCGACGATCACGGTCGAGGTCGGAGGCAAGGTGGAGCATACCGCAGCCTGGGGCAACGGCCCGGTGAACGCCCTGGACCGGGCCCTGCGGAAGATGCTGCCCGCCTACTTTCCGGGCCGGGGGCTCGAAAAGGTCCGGCTGCTCGACTATAAGGTGCGGGTCCTGACCGCGGCCGAAGGCACGGCGGCGCGGGTGCGGGTCCTGATCGAGTCCGGCGACGGCACGGACAAATGGGGAACCGTGGGGGTGTCCGAGAACGTGATCGAGGCAAGCTGGCAGGCCCTCGTGGACAGCATCGAGTATAAACTGCTGCGGTCGAAGAAGACCGCGAAACGGAAGTCCTGAGGCGGGAGCGCGGAAACCATCGCCCCAAAGGGCAGTGAGGAGGCTCTCATGATCGAGGAAGAAGGCATCGTCGCGGAAGTATCGGGAGATATCGCCAAGGTGGCGATCTTGAGAAAGAGCGCCTGTGAGTCCTGCGCCGCGTCCAGCGTCTGCCATCCCGGCGACCAGGAGTTCCTGGAGGCCGCCAATCCGCTGGGCGCCAAGCGCGGCCAGAAGGTGAAGATCGTCGTGGCGCCGCAGATCTATCTCAAGGCGTCGCTCATCCTGTACGGGGTGCCCATGGTCGCGCTGGTCGCCGGGGCGATCGCCGGCAAGACCGCGGCGATCCGGCTCGGCGCCACCGCCTCGTCCGATCTTTGGGCGTTTCTCGCAGGGATGGGGCTCTTGGTCGTTTCCTTTTTCTTCATTCGGTCGTATAATAACAAAGTGGAAAGGACACAGGAGTACAAGCCGGTGATCGTCGAGATCCTCGCGTGACGGGCGCACCCCGGATTTCCCTATGCGACAGGTAAAGACCCCCGAAGAGGCGAAACGGCTGGCACGGACCATCCTTTCCGACATCCTCCTGTACAACCAGGCGAAGGTCAAGGAGGGGATCGAGAAGGACAGTCTGTTCGAAGTGCTGACGGAAGAGCTCGCCGAAGGGCAGAAATACTACGAGAGTCTGGTGGGCGAGGATATCCGCGCGACGACCAATTTCTTCAACGAGGCGGTGGTCGACGTGCTGATCAAACAGGGAGGCAAAATCAAGTCCGAGATCTGGTAGACCGCGCAGATACGCCATATCCCCTTCTCAAAGGAGTGTCGTATGAAAAATGCCGAAGTCACCGACATCCGCAACATCGCCATCCTGTCACACGGATCCGCAGGCAAGACGTCGCTGGCCGACGCCATGCTCTTTGCCGCCGGCTCCGTCGACGTCCAGGGCAGCGTGGACGCCGGCACCTCGGTGTTCATGCACGAGCCCGAAGAGCTCTCCCGCAAGATCACGATCACGGCTTCGGTCGGGTACGCGGACTGGAAGGGCGTCCGGCTCAACATCATCGACACCCCGGGCTACATCAACTTCCTGGAAGAGACCAAGGGCACCCTCCGCGCCGTGGACGGCGCGGTCCTCATCATATCCGCCATTTCCGGCGTCAAGGCCGAGACCGAGAAGATCTATAAGTTTGCCTGCGACTACGAGATCCCGCGTGTCGCCTTCGTGAGCAAACTGGACAAGGAGCGCGCCGACTTCTTTCGCGCCGTGGGCGACATGGAGAAGTACTTCTGCAAGAACGCCGTTGTCCTGCAGCTCCCGCTCGGGCTGGAGGATCAGTTTACCGGCGTCGTCGATCTCCTCACCATGAAGGCCTTGCGGTTCGCCGCGGACGGGAGCGGCAAGGCCGACGATGCGGAGATCCCTGCAGCGATGCAGGAGCAGGCGGCCGCGTACCGGAAGAAGATGGTGGAGCAGATCGCGGAGACCGAGGACAGCCTGCTTGAAAAATATCTGGACAAGGGTGAGCTGTCGCAGGAAGAACTGTTCTCCGGCCTGAAGCACGGCACCCTGGCTGGCGGGCTCCTGCCGGTCCTGTGCGGGTCGCCGGTCAAGAACATGGGGATCCGGCAGCTCATGGACGCCGTGGTCATGTGCCTGCCGTCGCCCCTGGAGCGGGCCGGCGCGGTGGCGATCCGCGGCCGGGACCCCAAGGAAGGCGCGGAGGTCCTGCGCAAGCCGCTCCCGGACGAGCCCCTTGCCGCGATCGTGTTCAAGACGGTCATCGATCCCTTTGCCGGCAAGCTCTCCCTCGTGCGCGTCCTGTCGGGCACGCTGCACGCCGATTCCACGGTCCTGAACTCCTCCAAGCAGAGCAAGGAGAAGGTCGGCACGCTCTTCCACGTGCAGGGCAAGAAGCAGGTCCCCGCGACCGCCCTGACCGCGGGACAGATCGGCGCCGCAGCCAAGCTCAAGGAGACCCTGACCGGCGACACCCTCTGCGCCGAGAACGCCCCGATCGTGCTGGACTTCGCCAAGTTCGCCGATCCGGTCATGTCCTATGCCCTGGCGCCCAAGTCCCGCGGGGACGAGGACAAGGTGAGCTCGGGCGTGCATAAGCTGCTCGAGGAGGACCCCACGCTCCGGTTCTCCTTCGAGGAGGAGACGAAGGAACTGGTGCTTTCGGGCATGGGCCAGGTGCACCTCGACGTGACGATCGAGAAGCTCCATCGGAAGTTCGGGGCCGACGTGACGCTCAAGACGCCCAAGGTCCCGTACAAGGAGACGATCCGGGCCAAGGCGCAGGCCCAAGGCAAATACAAGAAGCAGACCGGCGGGCACGGCCAGTACGGCGACGCCTGGCTCGAGATCGAGCCCCTGCCGCGCGGTGCGGGCTTCGAGTTCGTGGACCGGATCGTGGGCGGCGTGATCCCGCGGCAGTACATCCCGGCCGTGGAGAAGGGGGTGGCCGAGGCCATGCACGAAGGGACTTTGGCAGGCTATCCCATGGTAGACGTCCGGGTCACGCTCTACGACGGGTCTTACCATACGGTGGATTCCTCGGAAATGGCCTTCAAGGTGGCCGCCAGCATGGGGTTCAAGAAGGCCGTGGAGTCCGCCAAGCCGGTGCTCCTGGAGCCGATCATGAACGTGGAAGTGGTCTCGCCCGACGACACCCTGGGCGCGGTCATCGGCGACCTGAACTCCCGGCGCGGCAAGGTCCAGGGCGTCGTGCCGCAGGCCAACGGCCAGACGATCAAGGCGCACGTGCCCATGTCCGAGATGCTCACCTATGCGCCCACGCTCAACTCCCTCACGAGCGGCAGGGGCATGTACACCATGGAATTTTACGGCTACGAGGACGTGCCGAGCCACCTGGCGCAGAAGATCACCCAGGAACGGGCGAACCGTCACGCCACCCAGAAAGAAAAATAATCCATGTATCGCAAAGACACGCTGTCCAACGGGATCCGGGTCGTCTCGGAGACCCTGCCCAAGTCCCGCTCCGTCTCGATCGGCGTTTGGGTCAAGGTCGGGTCCCGCCACGAACCGGCGGAGATCGGCGGGATCTCGCACTTCATCGAGCACCTGTTCTTCAAGGGCACCGAGCGCCGGACCGCCAAGGATATCGCCATCGAGATGGACTCCCTCGGCGGCGAGATGAACGCCTTCACTTCGCAAGAAACGACCACCTATTACGCCAAGGTGACGGACGAGCATCTGCCCGTGGTCGTCGATCTGCTCGCCGACATCCTGCTGGCCTCCCGCTTCGATCCCGCAGAGATGGAGAAGGAACGCAAGGTCATCCTTGAGGAGATCAAGGGGGTCGAGGACGCGCCGGACGACTACATCCACGAGCTCTTCACGGCTGCGGTTTGGCCCGACACCGCACTCGGCCGCCCGATCCTCGGGACCCGGGACACGATCCGGTCGCTCACCCACGCAGACATCCTCGCGTACATCGAACGCTCGTACAGCCCCAAGGAGATCGTGATCTCCGTTGCCGGAAACTTCGAGCATGCGCAGCTCATCGAACTTCTGGAACGCTCCTTCGGCAGGCTCGCGCGCGCGGGAGAACCCAAGCTGGAAGTGACGCCGGACTTCCATCACGTCGTGACGGTCAAGAGGAAACAGCTCGAGCAGGTGCAGCTCTGCCTGGGGTGCAGGGGCCTGTACTACACCCACGAGGACCGTTGGACCGCATCCGCGCTGAACGCCGTGCTCGGCAGCAGCATGAGCTCGCGACTCTTCCAGGAGGTGCGGGAGCAGAACGCGCTCGCCTATTCGATCTACTCCTACGTCACGTCGTACCGGGACACGGGGCTTTTGACCGTGTACGCGGGCATGGACCCCACGAACGCCCTGGAAGTGATCCGGCTTACGGTCCGGGAACTGAAACGGATCCGGGAGGAGGGGATCACGCCCGCAGAAGAGCGGCGGGTGAAGAACCAGATCAAGGGCAGCCTGATCCTCTCGCTCGAGAGCAGCAATAGCCATATGAGCCGGCTTGCCCGGCAGGAGATCTACTTCGGGAAATATATCTCCATCGACGACATCATCAAGCACGTCGAGAAGGTGACCGCCGAGCAGGTACAGGAGCTCGCCCGCAGTCTGTTCTCGACGGAACAGCTCTCCCTGTCCATCCTGGGGCCCGTGAACCGGGCCGATGTGCCGGATGGAGTGTTGGAGATATAGCGTCAGCATGTCCGATCCGCTCATCGTTCATATCACGCCGCTTCCGCACGCAGCGGGCCTTCCCCTGCCGCATTACCAGACCGCGCACGCCGCCGGGGTTGACCTCTACGCCGCGATCGAGGGTGACGTGCTGATCGAGGCAGGCAGGTGGAAGCTCATCCCCACCGGGGTAGCCCTCGCCATCCCGGAGGGCTACGAGGGTCAGGTGCGTCCCCGGAGCGGGCTCGCGCTCAAACACGGCATCGGCATGCTGAACGGGCCGGGTACGATCGATGCCGATTACCGCGGCGAGATCGGCGTTCTTTTGTTCAATATGAGCGACACCCCCTACCGGGTGCGCCGCGGCGACCGCATTGCGCAGCTCGTCTTTGCCGCCGTCGCACGCGCAGCGCTCACGACGGTCGAAGCGCTTACCGAGACCGCCCGGGGCGCAGGCGGGTTCGGGCACACGGGGAAGTAGGACGATCGACCCGAACCGCGGATTCAACCGCAGCAGGAGGGGATTTCGTGAAGCGCCTCACGTTGTCGCTTGGTATCGTCTGCTGTCTCCTGCTTATGCCCCTCCCTGCCGTTGCGCAGACAACGGGCGTGCAGGAAACGATCCTGCCGAACGGGCTCAGGGTGCTGCTCAAGGAGGCGCACCAGGCCCCGGTCGTCACGTTCCAGGTCTGGTACAAGGTGGGATCGCGGAACGAGCGGCTCGGCGCCACGGGCATCTCGCACCTGCTCGAGCACCTGATGTTCAAGGGCACGAGACGGTACGGACCGAAGACCTTCTCCCAGACGGTGCAGCGAAACGGCGGGAACGACAACGCATTCACTGCCAAGGATTTTACGGTCTACTTCGAGACCTTTGCCGCCGACCGGATCACCATCGCGCTCGCCCTCGAGTCGGACCGCATGCAAAACCTGCTCCTTGCGCCGCAGGCGTTCCAATCCGAGCGCAAGGTGGTCATGGAGGAGCGGCGCATGCGGACCGACGACGATCCCACGGCCGCCACGGTCGAGGAGCTGACCGCCACGGCGTTCCTCGCCCATCCCTACCAATGGCCCGTCATCGGCTGGATGACGGACATCAACGCCATCACCCAGGGTGAACTCCGCGATTACTATCGCACCTATTATGCGCCGAACAACGCCACGATCGTGGTGGTGGGCGACTTCGCTCCCAAGACCCTCTTGCCGCAGATCCGCAAGTATTTCGGGAAGATCCCGCGTGGTCCCGTGGTGCCGCCCGTGACCGCCGTGGAGCCCCCGCAGACCGGCGAACGCAGGATCATCGTGAAGCGGCAGGCCGAGCTCCCGGTGGTCTTCGCGAGCTACCATACGCCGGACATCAAGGATGCGGACGCCTATCCGCTGGAGGTGCTCCAGGCAGTCCTTGCCGGAGGCAAGAGCGCCCGCCTGTATCGTTCGCTGGTCTACGACCAGCAGATCGCGCTCTTCGCGGATGCCGATTATGACGATATAACGAACGATCCCGGACTCTTCACGCTCTCTGCAGGGGTGATGCCCGGAAAGACGACTGCCGCGGTCGAACAGGCCCTGTATGCCGAGCTCGACAAACTCAAGCAGGAGCCGCCCACGGCGCGAGAGCTCCAGAAGGCGAAGAACCAGATCGAGGCTTCCTTCCTCATGAGCCAGGATTCGGACTTTTCCCAGGCCATGCTGCTCGGTGAGTTCGCTTCCGTAGGCGACTGGCGGCTGCTCGGGACCTTTGTCGACCGGATCCGCTCGGTGACGGCGGCAGACGTGCAGCGCGTGGCCAGGAAGTACTTCTCCGAAGACAACCGGACCGTCGCCATCCTGGTCCCGACAAAGGACGGGACTCCGCGGCACGCGCCGGCGCCGTCCGCGGGGAGCAGCGATTATCCGTGACGGTCTCTGATCCTTACGATTTGCTGCATCGATAAGATCAAAAGTAGTGTTTGCGACAAAAAGCACGGAAGAGGACACGGCAGGCTCTCTCCTTTTGTGCCTTTTGTGGCGCAATACGATTCTCCGGGGTGATATTTCCCCCCGCGCCCGCTCTGCGAAAAGGATGAGGTTATCCATGCGAACAGCCAGAGCAGCCGTACTCCTGGTGGCCCTGTTCCTCGGGGCATTCCCCGCGGCAAGTTCGGCCGCGAAGCCGATCGGCAAACGCATCGTGCTCGAAAACGGCATGGTCATCCTGCTGGCGGAGCGACACGACGTCCCGCTGGTTACGGTGAACGTCACGCTCCGTGCGGGCGCCCTGGCCGAGCCCGCGGACGAACCGGGCCTTGCCGCGATCACGGCGTCGCTTTTGACCCAGGGCACCGAGTCGCGCACGGCGGAGCAGATCAGCGATGCCATCGATTTCATCGGCGGGTCTCTTACGACGAGCGCCGGGAAGGACTTCGCCTCGGCGGACCTCCGCGTGCTCGCCAAGGACCTGCGGCCCGGTCTCGACCTCCTTGCCGACGTGTTGCGACATCCGGCCTTTGCCCAGGCCGAGATCGACCGGGCGGTCCGGAAAAGGCTGGCTGCGATCAAACAACAAAAGGAAGAGCCCGACGCCGTGGCGAAGGACGCCTTCGATCACGCGGTCTTCGGCGATCACCCGTACGGCAGGACGAACGACGAGGTGGCGGCCTTCCTGCCCCATCTGACCCGTGACGACGTCGAACGCTTTTACCGGGAACGCTACGGCCCGGACACCGCGGTCGTTGCGGTGGTCGGCGATGTGACGGAGCAAGAGATCACGGACCTGTTGCAAGAGCGCTTCGCTTCCTGGAAGAAGAGCGTGCATCCACTGCAGCCGGCCCCGGCATTGCCAAAGATCGGGAAGACCACGATCGTCAAGATCGACAAAGACGTGGTCCAGGCCACGATCATCCTGGGGAACCTCGGCATCAGCCGGGAAGACCCCGACTACTACTCTTGCCTGGTCATGAACTATATCCTGGGCGGGGGCGGGTTCTCGTCGCGCCTGATGGACGACATCCGCGACAACCGGGGGCTGGCCTATGACGTGCACAGCACATTCGATGCCCGGAAGGAACCGGGTGCGTTCAGCGTCTTCATCCAGACCAAGAACGCATCTGCGAACCAGGTGATCAGCGAGACGCTCAAGGACATCCGGCGGATGCGCGATGCCCTGGTGACCAGGAAAGAGCTTGCCGACGCCAAGGCCTATCTCACCGGGAGTTTCCCCCTTCGCATGGACACCTCGGGGAAGATCGCGGGGATCCTGACCGGCATCGAGCTGTTCCATCTGGGCCTCGACTATCCCGAGCGCTACGCCCGGATCATCAACGCGGTGACGCGGGAAGACGTGCGGCGCGCGGCACGGAACTATCTCCACCCCGACCGGATGGTGATCGTGACCGTGGCGGACCAAGAGAAGGCAAAGATCCGAGATGAATGACAGGAGCAGCGGTCCCATGTCCGAACCCCAACCTTCGCGTATCAAGATCCTTCCCGATCACGTGGTGAACCGGATCGCCGCGGGCGAGGTCGTCGAACGGCCCGCCTCGGCGGTCAAGGAACTGGTCGAGAACGCCCTGGATGCCGGTGCCACAGACATCCGGATCGACGTCGAGCAGGCGGGCAAGCGACTCATCCGCGTCGCGGACAACGGCTGCGGGATGACGCGGGAGGACGCGGTGACCGCCTTCGAGCGTCACGCCACGAGCAAGATCGCGTCCGACAGTGACCTGGAGTCCGTCCGCACCATGGGGTTCCGCGGCGAGGCGCTCGCGAGCATCGCCGCGGTCTCGCGGATCAGGCTCCTGACCGCGACGATCGGATCTGCCGGCGGGGTTCTGGTGGAGCGCGGGCCCGGGGAAAAGGGGTCCGTGACGGACGCGGCAGCCCCTCCGGGGACCACGATCGAGGTGCGCGATCTTTTCTCCAGCACGCCGGCGCGCCTGAAATTCTTGAAAAGCGCCGCAACCGAGTTTTCGCACATCGTGACGGCGGTTTCGCACCAGGCCATGGCCCATCCGGAGGTCCGGTTCCGGCTTACCCACGGGGGCAAGGACGTGCTCGACCTGCCCCAGGCGTCGGGGGTGCAGGAGCGCGTCTTCCAGGTGTACGGCCGTGAGATCGCGGACAGCGTGGTCCCGTTCTCCGGCGGCAAGGAGAACATCCATCTTCGCGGGATGATCGGCAAGCCCGCGACGAGTCGCGCGGACCGGACACATCAGGAGTTCTTTGTGAACCGCAGACCCGTGCGGAGCCCGGCACTGGGCCACGCCTTGACGGCGGCCTACGGCGACATGCTGATGCACGGCCGTCATCCCGTGGGGTTCGTGTTCATCGAGATCGATCCCGCTCTCGTGGACGTGAACGTGCATCCTGCAAAGACCGAGATCCGGTTCCGCAACCAGTCCCAGATGCACGACCTGATGCGGGACGTGATCCGGGAGAACCTCCGCCGCTCCGGCATACCGGCCGCTCCGGCCGCAGGCGAGGGGGTGCTGCCGGGTGCCGGGGTGCGGGAGGCCCTGGCCGGGTATCTGCGTTCCTCTCCGGAAGGCGACCGCGGAGCACCCCCCTTCTTCGGCAGACGGAAGACCGATGCGGCATCCACAGGGATCCGCTCCGAACCTGCTCCGTCGGAAGAGGACCGATACACCGACCTGCTCCCGCGCGGCGAGGGCGCGCCGGAACACGATCTTTACCCCATCGCGCAGATCCATGACTCTTTCATCGTGGCCCAGTCCAGCGAAGGCATGGCGATCATCGATCAGCACGCGGCGCACGAACGGGTGCTGTTCGAACAGCTCCAGGACCAGTTCGAGGCGGGGGAGGTGCCGTCGCAGGCGCTGCTCGTGCCGGACCAGGTGGAGCCGGGGCCTGCCCAGGCGCCCCTGCTGCTTGAACAACTTCCCGAACTGCAGAGGCTCGGGTTTCAGGTCGAGGATTTCGGGAACGGGACCTTCATGATCAAGGCCGTGCCGGCCCTGATCGTGGGAGGCGATTACCGCGCTCTGTTGCTCGACGTGCTGGACGAGGTCGCAATACGGGGAACGAGCCGGAAGCTCGAAGAGATCCGGGACAGGGTCCTGTCCATCATGGCCTGCCACCCGGCCATCAAGGTGAACCGGCACTTGGCGCAGCAGGAGATGGAAACGCTCCTGAACCGCCTGTTCAAGTGCCGCATGCCGCACACCTGTCCGCACGGCAGGCCTACGGTCATCCGGTTCTCGATGGACGATCTCAAGAAGATGTTCAAGAGGACATAAGGACTTCGCATCTCCAGGAGATCGAAAGCTTTTTTCGTCTCAGGCTGAGGCCGAAGCGTTCCGTGCGCCGTACACGCTCATTTCCGTGACAAAACCCTGGCATACCATCGACCGCAGGGCAACCCCCGACGGCCTGCTGGAGCTCCGGCAGCGGAGCGATCGGGATTTCCTGATCCTGATCAACGGCCGCGTGCTGATGAACAGCAGGGCGAACCGCTCCGAACGCGCCCTGGGAGACCTGGCATGCAGGGCCGTTGCAGGTCGGCCTGCGCCGCGAATCCTGATCGGCGGACTCGGCATGGCGCTCACGCTGCGCGCCGCGCTCGACGCGCTTCCCGCCGCGGCCCGGATAACGGTGGCGGAGCTGAACCCGGTCGTGGTCTCCTGGTGCCGAGGACCGCTTGCGGAACTGACGGAACGGGCCGTGGAAGATCCGCGTGTTTCCGTGGTCGTGGACGATGTGAGTCGCATGGTCCGGCAGGCAGGGGAGCGGGGATACGGTTCGTACGATGCGATCGTGATCGATCTCTATGAAGGGCCGCATGCGAAGATTGATCAGCAAAACGATCCGTTCTACGGCGCCAGGGCGATCCAGAACAGCTTGCGCGCGCTTTCCGACGGCGGGGTCTTTGCAATCTGGGGCGAGGCACCGGACCGGACGTTCGAGAAGCGACTGGAGGCGGCAGGATTCAGCATCGAGCGGCTCCGGCCCGGGAAGGGCGGTCTGCGCCATGTCGTCTATGTGGCGAAAAAGGAGGGACCCTCCGGGCAGGGCCGGAGATCCCGGTCGCATTGAATAATCCCGTCGTGTCGGGTATGATACGAGCCGAGGCATATCCGCGCCAAACCGGCGCGGCCCTTCCGAATCATGTTCGTCAAGGACCCCATTCTGATCATCGCCGGTCCCACGGCGGTCGGCAAGACCGACGTTTCATTGCTCCTCGCCGAGGAACGCGGCGCGGAGATCGTGAGCGCCGATTCCATGCAGATCTACCGCGGGATGGACATCGGGACCGCGAAGCCGACGGCCGAAGAGCGCAGGCGCGTCTATCACCACCTGATCGACGTGGTGGAGCCGAACCAGCCCTACAGCGTGGGCGACTATGTCCGCGACGCCCGGGCTGCCATCGAGGCGATCATCGCCGCCGGCGGGGTGCCGCTGGTCGTGGGCGGCACCGGGTTGTATATCCGGGGGTTGACCCGCGGGCTCTTTTCCGGACCGGCGGCGGACCTTGAGTTGCGCGAACGGCTCCTGCAGCGGGAGGCCGAGGGAGAACCCGGCGTGCTCTATTCCGAGCTCGTGCTCGTCGATCCCGAGGCGGCGATCAAGATCCATCCCAACGATCTCCGGCGCACGGTGCGCGCGCTGGAGGTCTACTACCTCCGGGACCGGAAGCTTTCGGACTTCCAGCGTGAACACGCCTTCGGGGACAGCCCGTTCCGGTTCCTGCTTGTCTTTCTCGTTCGGGGCCGGGGCGAACTGTATGCCCGCATCGAACAGCGCGTGGACCGCATGCTGGCGCAGGGGTTGGAGGAGGAGGTGCGCTCCCTGCGGGAGCGGGGGTACGGGCCTGACCTGACGTCCATGCAGGGCCTGGGGTACAAGCACTTTCAGGACCATATCGACGGCCGGACAACGCGCAACGAGGCCGTGACCCTTTTGAAGCGGGACACCAAGCGCTTTGCCAAGCGGCAGTTCACCTGGTTCCGGCGGGAGCCTGCTGCGGTCTGGGTGGACGTGACAGGGCTAGAA
>JBJKRX010000097.1:0-2960 GCA_046704425.1 Nitrospirota bacterium | reverse complement strand
CCGTTGTTCAAGGTCGTCATGTCCATGGATCATGCCTCCTTGCTTTTCACGGCCGCAGCAGCGTCTTGATCGCCCGGCGCTCGTCCATGGCGCGGTAGCCCTCCGCCACCTGGTCCAGGGGCAGGGTCAGGTCGAAAACCTTGCCGGGGTTGATCTTCCCATGCCAGATCAGGTTGATCAATTCAGGCAGAAACCGCCGTACCGGGGCCGGTCCGCCGTGAATATGGAGGTGCGCGTAGGTGAAGAACAGGTCCTGGCCGTTCAGAACGACCCCGTGCGGAACGCCGACGAATCCCAGGTACCCGCCCGGGCGGGTGGAACGGAGCGCCTGGGTAAACGAATCCTGGGTGCCCACGCACTCCAGCACCGAGTCCGCGCCGATCCCCTTGGTCATCTCCTTGATGCGGGCAACGCCCTCGTCCCTGCGCTCGGCTACGATGTCCGTTGCCCCGAATTCGCGGGCAAGCTTCTGTCGCGACTCGTGGCGGCTCATCGCGATGATCCGTTCGGCGCCCATCTGCTTCGCGGAAAGAACGCCGAGCAGTCCTACTGCGCCGTCTCCTACGACCACGACCGTCTTCCCCGGTTTTACCTTTGCCGCGTCCGCGGCAAACCAGCCGGTGCCGAGTACGTCAGAGGCCGTAAGCAGGCTCGGGAGAAGATCGTCCTTGGGGATGCCGGGCGTAGCAACCAGGGTGCCGTCCGCAAGCGGGACGCGCAGGTACGGCGCCTGCGCGGCCGGGATCAGCTCCCGGTTCCGGCAGGACGTCTGATACCCTATTTGACAGTGGGGACAGGTGTTGTCCGAGACAAAGAAGGAACCGATCACGAACTGGCCGGGCTTGATCGTCTTGACGTCCTTGCCGACCTCCTCGACGATCCCGCAGTATTCATGCCCCATGGGCGTGGGATGGGCAATCTCGTTGATACCCCGATAGGTCCACAGATCGGACCCGCACACGCAGGTTGCCGACATTTTGATGATTGCATCGGTCGGTTTGATGATCTTCGGGTCTTCGCGCTCCTCGAAGCGCACATCGCGCGGACCATAGATAACAGTGCCTTTCATAGCCTATCTCCTCGTAGTGATTTATTATTTTGCCTGATATTCCTCGTCGCTCACCTGCTCCATCCACTCCACGGCATTGCCGTCGAGCAGTTCATGAACGGCGATATGGGTCATTGCCGTGGTGGGCGCGGCCCCGTGCCAGTGCTTCTCCCCCGGCGCGATCCAGACCACGTCGCCCGGCCGGATCTCCTCGATCGGGCCGCCCCAGCGCTGCACCCTGCCGACGCCCGCGGTCACGATCAGGGTCTGGCCCAGCGGGTGGGTGTGCCATGCGGTCCGTGCGCCCGGCTCGAAGGTGACGCTGCCCCCGGCAGCGGGGGGCGGCGCGGGCGTCTGGTACAGGGGATCGACGCGCACCGTTCCGGTGAACCAGTCTCCTGGTCCTTGATATGACTGCTGAGAACCATTTCGCTTGATATCCATGAGAAATCTCCTTTCCTTGTCAGAAAATATATCTCAAACCGGGAAGAAATTATTACCGCGAAGCCGCGAAGGACGCAAAGGAAGTCCTTATTTCTTGGTTTTAAAACCGAAAGAATTTCGCTTTCCTTTGCGGCTTGGCGTCTTGGCGCGTGACGCTTTTTCTCTTTGTTGAAGTTTCACCATCTGCTTGCCCTTGTCGATGATCATATCCTATCTCTCTGGGGCAAAAAGCGGTAGACCGATCCTGCCCAATTCTTGCCTAATCGTCCGGATTCTTCGAGAATCGGGTTGCAGGTCCGAAAGAAGTGGTATTATAGGGACATGGCGACATCAGCGAGAAAACAGGCGATCGACCGGAAGACCGAGGAAACGGCGCAGGAAGCCGCCCTCGAAAGGCTGGGCAAGAGCATTGCCCGATGGACCGATGGGAGCGATCGGGTTGCGGACGCGATCCCCGGATTGACGCTTGCCCAACGGACCGAACCGAGCGAACCGATCAGCATCCTGTACGAGCCGCGCGTCTGCGTGATCGCCCAAGGGGCGAAGCGGGTGTACCTCGGCGACGAGTCCTATATCTACGATCCGCACCATTTCCTGCTCACCTCCGTGGACCTGCCCACCATGGTGCAGGTCATCGATGCGAGCCCGGAGAAACCCTACCTGGGGCTCGTGTTGAACATCGACCAGCGCGAGATCTCGCAGCTCATGGTGGACAGCCATCTCCCGCCGCCTCGTCCACAGCAGTCGAGCCGCGGCATGGCCACGGGCGAGGTCACGCTGCCGCTCCTCGCGGCCTTTCAGCGGCTGCTCGACCTGCTCGACGAGCCGAAGGACATCCCGATCCTCGCGCCGGTCATCCAGCGGGAGATCGCGTACCGCCTGCTGGTGGGCGATCAAGGAACGCGCCTGCGCCAGATCGCGACCGCGGGCAGCCAGAGCAACCAGATCGCGCGGGCCATCTCTTGGCTCAAGGACAACTACACGAAACCGCTCCAGATCGACGACCTGGCTGCGCAGGTCAATATGAGCACCTCGACCTTTCACCATCACTTCCGGCAGGTAACGGCCATGAGCCCGCTGCAGTACCAGAAGTGGCTGCGATTGAACGAGGCGCGGCGGCTGATGCTCGCCGAAGCGCAGGACGCCACGACCGCGGCGTTCCAGGTCGGCTATGAGAGCCCTTCCCAGTTCAGCCGCGAGTACAGCCGTTTGTTCGGCGCCCCGCCCCTCCGGGACATCACGCATCTGCGCCAGACGACCGCCCCGGTTTCGACGACCTTGTAACCCCGGCCCCGGTTATTGCCGGAGTTCTTCGGCCTCCAAGACGCCCAAATCGGCCTACGCCTAGTAAAACTGATATGGCTGACAGTTGTCAAGAAGAAAACAGTTTCCCTGCCCCTTTTATAAGGGGTGCTGTCGGCTATTACTCCAGGGCATGAGCAGAGACGTGACCGTTCGGCGACGATTG
>JBJKRX010000096.1:0-54585 GCA_046704425.1 Nitrospirota bacterium | reverse complement strand
CTGCGCAGCAAGGGTGCCGGGCGCGGCCCCCGGCGGGATCCCCTCCCGACAAGGCCGGGTGATCAGGGGTCGCGGGATTCGACCCGCGAGACGATGACGCCGCGGAAGAGTCGCGTGGCGATGCGGTCTCCCGCACGGGTCTGCGTGGAGGACGTGAGCGTCTTTCCCCCGGGAAGCAGGCTGGTAATGCTGTATCCGCGCGCAAGGATCGCCAGCGGATTCAGATGTGCGAGTCCCGCTGCAAGCGCTTCGAGCCGGGTCCGCTCGCGCCGGAAATGGTGACGCACGGCAGGCGCGAGTCTGCCGAAAAGCTCGTCTGCGCGCTGGGCCGCACGTACGAGCCCACGCCGCGGATCTCCCAGGAGGCGCTCCTTCTCGTGCAGATCCGCCCGGAGGACTTCCAGCTCGCGGTGCATGCCGCGCAGGAGCCGCCCGTCGAGTGCGGTGATCTGGGTCCGGAACGCTTCCTCGCTCCGGACCACCATCTCCGCAGCGACCGAGGGCGTGGCTGCCCGGAGATCGGCGACAAAATCCGCTATGGTGTAGTCCGTCTCGTGGCCCACTGCCGAGACGACCGGGATGCGGGAGGCGAAAACCGCCCGGGCGACCGACTCCTCATTGAAGGCCCAGAGGTCCTCGAGCGATCCGCCGCCCCTCCCGACGATCAGGACGTCCGCGGCGCGCTGCCGGTTGAAGTAGCCCAGCGCCGCAACGATCGCCGGGGCCGCGTCCGGCCCCTGCACCGGCACCGGATAGATGATGACCTGCATCCGGGGATGACGCCGCTTGATGACCCGCAGCATGTCCCGAAGCGCCGCTCCGGTCGGCGAGGTGACGATGCCGATGCGCCGCGGCAGCACGGGCAGCGGCTTCTTCCGTGCGGGAGCGAAGAGGCCTTCCCGCTCGAGCCGGAGCCGGAGCTGCTCATAGGCCAGCTGCAGGGCCCCCACCCCCTTGGGTTCGATGTAGTCCAGGATGAGCTGGTACTCGCCGCGCGGCTCGTAGACCGCCACCCTGCCCCGGCAGATCACCTGCATGCCGTGCTGCAGGGTGAACTTCAGGAACCGCTGCGCAGACCGGAACAGTACGGCGCGGAGCTGGCAGCGCTCGTCCTTGAGGGTGAAATAGGCGTGACCGGACTGGGGGATGCCTAGGTTCGAGATCTCGCCCGCGACCCAGACCTCGGGGAAGCCGCCCTCCAAGAGGACCTTGATCCGGTCCGTCAGCTGCGAGACCGTCAGGATATGCGTCGTCTCGGGTTCGTGCCCCATGGGTCGATCCTTACGATGCGAGATGGATCCTTTCGATGGCGTTCGCCCTGCCGCTTGCGGCGTCGATGGAGACGATGACCGCGTCGAGCTGGGCGGGGCCTTTGGGGATCTCGAACCGGTGCGGGGTCTGGTACAGGAACCGCGCGATGGCCTGTTCCTTCTTGACGCCGATGACCGATTCGGCCGGCCCGGTCATGCCCGCATCGGTGATGAATGCCGTGCCGCCGGGCAGCACCCGCTCGTCCGCGGTCTGGACGTGGGTATGGGTCCCGATCACGGCGCTGGCCCTGCCGTCGAGGTGCCAGGCGAGCGCGATCTTCTCGGACGTGGCCTCGGCGTGGAAATCCACGATCACGACCGGGGTCTCCCGATGCAGCCGTTCGAGCTCCTGCCGCGCCGCGCGGAAAGGATCGTCCAGGTTCGCCATGAACACGCGGCCTTCGAGGTTCAGGACCGCCGCCCTGCCCGCGGGAGTGGAGATGACCACGCTGCCGAACCCCGGGTTCCCTTCGGGATAGTTGAGCGGCCGCAGGAGCCGGTCCTGTTTGGCAAGGTAGGGCTCGATCTCCTTCTTGTCCCAGACGTGGTTCCCCGAGGTCAGGACGTGGATCCCGAGCGCGAACAGGTCCTCCGCGATCTCCGGTGTGATGCCGAACCCGCCCGCGGCGTTCTCGCCGTTCGCCACGACGAGGTCCGGGGCATGGCGCTCCACGAGCCCGCGCAGGTGCGATCGTACCATCTTCCTGCCCGGTTCGCCCACGATGTCGCCGATGAATAAAATTTTCACACGAGCTCCTGCAGGAGAAGGAAATTCTTCTGCCCCATGCCTGAAGTTACTTCGCGTACTCCACGTACCTGCTCTCGCGCACCACCGTGACCTTGATCTGGCCCGGGTAGGAAAGCTCCTGCTCGATCTTCTTGGCGATGTCGCGCGAGAGCTGGGCCGAGTGGGCGTCCGACAGGTCTTCGGGTTTCACGATGATCCGGATCTCCCGTCCCGCCTGGATGGCGTAGGACTTTTCGACGCCCTTGAAGGAGTTGGCCGCGGACTCGAGCTGCTCCAGCCGCTTGAGATAGCTTTCGAGCGTCTCGCGCCGCACCCCGGGCCTGCCCGCCGAGAGGGCGTCCGCAGCCGCGACGAGCACGGACTCCACGCAGCTCGGTTCGCCGTCGCCGTGGTGGGTCAGGATCGCGTTGATCACCCGGGGCTGCTCCCCGTATTTCTTCGCCAGGTCGCCCCCGATCTGGGGATGGGTGCCCTCGACCTCGTGGTCGATGGCCTTGCCCAGGTCATGCAGCAGCCCGGCCCGGCGCGCAAGCTTCTGGTCCACGCCGCACTCGGCTGCCATGATCCCGGCGAAGTAAGCCACCTCGCGGGAGTGCATCAGCACGTTCTGACCGTAGCTCGTGCGGTACTTGAGCCGCCCGATCAGCTTGATGATCTCGGGGTGCATGTTATGGATCCCCAGGTCGAAGGCGGCCTTCTCCCCCTCCTCCTTCATGGAGAGATCGAGGTCCTTCTTCACCTTCTCCGCGATCTCCTCGATCCGGGCGGGGTGGATGCGGCCGTCCTGGATCAGCCGCTCGATCGTGAGCCGCGCGATCTCCCGCCGGAACGGATCGTAGCACGACAGGATCACGGCCTCGGGCGTATCGTCGATGATGAGATCGATGCCCGTGGCGGCCTCGATCGCGCGGATGTTCCTGCCCTCCCGTCCGATGATCCGTCCCTTCATCTCGTCGTTCGGGAGGTTGACCACCGAGACCGTCGCCTCGGCCACGTAGTCGCTCGCGTAGCGCTGGATGGCCAGGCTGATGATGTTCTTCGCCTTCTTGTCGGCCTCCTCTTTGGCCTCGTCCTCGATCCGCTTGATGGTCTTTGCCGCCTCGAACTTCGCCTCGTCCTCCATGGAGACCATGAGCTGGCGCTTGGCTTCTTCCGCGGTCATGCTCGCGATCTTCTCGAGCATCTCGCGCTGTTCCCGGATCCCCTGCTCGAAGCGCTCCTCCTTCTCGGCGGCGACCTTCTCCCGCGCGGCGATCTCCCGCTCGCGCCGGACGGTCTCGACCTCCCGTTTTTCCACGGCGTCGATCTTCTTCTCGAGGTTCTCCTCCTTCTGCACCAGCCGCCGCTCCTGGTTCTGCATCTCCTGCCGTTTGTCCTGGTTCTCCTTTTCGAACTCGGCGCGCGCCTGATACATCTTGTCCTTGGCTTCGAGCACAGCCTCTTTGCGCTTGGTTTCCGCCTCCCGCTCGGCGGTGGCGACGATGCGCGCAGCCTCGGACTCGGCGTCGCGGATCTTTCCCGCGGCGACCCTCCCCTTCAGCAGCAGCCCCACGCCGAAACCCGCGGCGAGGGTCGCCAATGCGATCGCGATATATCCGATCATCGTGATTCCTCCTGTTTCCTTCTCTGCAGCCCGGCAAGGCGCTCCTTGATCCTCTTTTCCTCGCCCTGCTCCGTGGGCCGGTAATAGTCCCGCTTCTGCGGGAGGTACTCTTGGGCCGTGTAATGGCCGGGATAGTCATGCGGGTAGCGGTAGCCCTTCCCTCTGCCGAGCCGTCCGGCGCCCTTGTAGTGCGCATCCTTCAGGTGCTCCGGCACGGCCAGGAGCGTTCCGGACTCGACGTCGTGCAGCGCCTCTTTGATGCCGAGGTAGGCGGCATTGCTCTTGGGCGCCGCGGCGACATAGACCGCGGCCTGGGACAGGGGCAGCGCGCCCTCGGGCATGCCGATGCGTTCCACGGCCTGGTACGCGGCAACGGCCACGACCAGGGCCCGGGGATCGGCGTTCCCCACGTCCTCGCTTGCGGCGATCACGATCCTGCGCGCGATGAACAGCGGGTCCTCCCCGGCCGTGATCATCTTCGCCATCCAGTAGAGTGCGGCATCGGGATCGCTCCCCCGCATGCTCTTGATGAAGGCCGAGATGGTGTCGTAGTGCTCGTCCTCATCGTAGGCCAAAGCCTTTTTCTGGATCGACTCTTCGGCTGCCCCGAGGTCGACCAGGACCGTCCCGTCCTGCGCGGGGCTCGTCGAGAGCGCGGCAAGCTCCAGGGCGTTCAGGGCCCGGCGCGCGTCGCCGCCCGCCCGCAGCACGAACAGGTCCAGCGCCTCGGGCGTCACGGTCAGGCGCAGCGCGCCGAGGCCGCGTTCCCGGTCCGCGATCGCCCGCAGCAGCAGCGCCCGAATGGACTCGTCGGCCAGCGGTTTGAACTCGAAGATCTGCGAGCGGGAAGCAAGCGCGGGGATGATGGCGAAGAAGGGATTGGAGGTCGATGCCCCGATGAGCGTGAGGTTTCCCTGTTCCACATCGGGCAGGAGCGCGTCCTGCTGAACGCGGGTAAAGCGATGGATCTCGTCGATGAACAAGAGCGTGCGCAGCCCGCGGCCCGTACGCTCCCGCGCCGCTTCCTGGGCCGCCTTGCGGATATCGGCTATCCCCGCCGTGACGGCATTGAGCGCCAGGAACCGGGCCCGGCTGCGCTCGGCGATGACATGCGCCAGTGCGGTCTTCCCCGCACCAGGCGGCCCGTAGAGGATGAGGGAAAGGAAACGGTCGGTCTCGATGGCGCGCCGCAGCAGCTTGCCCGGTCCGAGGATATGGTCCTGGCCCGCGAACTCGCTCAGGTTCCGGGGACGCATCCGCCACGCGAGCGGAGCCGTCGCGGTACGCTCAGAGGCGTTGCTGAACAGATCACGGTTGTTGAGGTTCCTGATGACCACCGGATGTGTGTCAGGAGGAGAGGGCTTTTGGTGAGGAGATGACGCGGGCGAGGATTGCGCCGAATCGGTTCAGGACCGTGACCGTCGGGGGGTCGAACCGGAGTGAAGGGAAGCCGTTCCGAACACCGCCGAAAGGACACGCCGATACACGGAATGCCGTGTACCGGCGGAAGCGCCGGAGAGTCCGTTCTCCCTGTTACCGTTTCCGCATGTATGGTTACGCTGCATAAAACCCCCGTGAAATCCGGTTTGCGTCCTGCAGATCGTTCAATCGTTGTGCGGTTCCGGGTCCTTCCCGTTGCGGAAGTAACATTCGGAATGCCGCAGATGCCGTATCACTCTCACCAGCGCCGGAGCCCTTCCTTCCTGCCCCTTCTCTAACCTTGAAAGATCAATGCGCTGGAAATACTCTCGTTCGGTATCGGGAAAAACCGGTCGGGATCGACCGGAAGTGAATACTCAAAAAAATCCCCTGCCTTGCCGTGTAGATAGACTTGATTCCTGGACTTTGCCAGGTGGGCGCCATCGGAAAAAGTTCAGGCTTCCCAGTCCTATCTGGGCATGCACACCCTTTCCCGTGCACGGCTCCCCTTAATATTTTTTCACGAGGAACAAGTTTTATCTATCACGCACAAAGCAGGGGGACTGTTCCTTCGGATACCTCTGTTGATTTATTTATACCAGATTCGAGCGGAAATGGCAAGGAGAAAGAAAACGGGAGAGGAACGGCCGAAGGCATAAATGCGCTATCTTTCCAATACGTTATGTTCGGCGAAACCGCACAGCCTGCGCACGGACGACCGACGTCATCAGGGGGACGTTTCCCGCACCCCCTCGGTCATGGCGAGCAGGCGTTCGGACGTCTCATACACGGCACGTTCCCGTTCCGCGCTGTTGCTTTGCTGTCGACGAAGCTCGTCGGCGATCGTGAGCGCCGTCAGGATGGCAACACGCAGGGGATCGACCGTACCCGTGGCCTTCTCCACCTCCTTCAACTTTCCGTCGACGAAGGAGGCGAGTTCCCGGATATACGCCGGTTCGTCGGCCCCTTTGAGGCCATAGGTCTGTCCGTAGATCTCTACCTGAACGCGTTCCATGGCCGCCCCCTCCGTCTCCCGCTGGACGAGCCTGTCCGCGGTCGAACGCGGTTACAGCAATGCATCGACAAACTCCTGCGGATCGAAGCGCCGCAGATCGTCGATCGCCTCGCCGATGCCCACGAATTTCACCGGGATCGCCAGCTCTTTCGCGATGGCGAACACGATCCCGCCCTTGGACGTGCCGTCGAGCTTGGTGAGCACGATGCCGCTCACCCCCACGGCCTCGTTGAACATCCGTGCCTGGACAAGGGCGTTCTGGCCGGTATGCCCGTCGAGGACGAGCAGGGTCTCGTGCGGAGCACCCGGAAGCTCCCGCGCCAGGATGCGCTTCACCTTCTTCAGCTCCTCCATGAGGTTCGCCTTGGTATGGAGCCTGCCGGCCGTGTCGACGATGAGCACATCAACGGTGCGCGCCTTGGCCGCTGTTACGGCGTCAAAAACCACGGCGCCCGGATCGGCCCCTTCCCGGTGCTTGATCACCGGGATGCCGGCGCGTTCTCCCCACACCGAGAGCTGTTCGGCCGCTGCGGCCCGGAAGGTGTCCCCGGCGGCAAGCATCACGCCTTTTCCCTGCCCCTGGAGCAGGTGCGCCAGCTTGCCGATGGTCGTGGTCTTGCCCGTGCCGTTCACGCCCACGACCAGGATGACGGCGGGCGACGCATCGCTGACGAGGGGCGCCGCATGGCCTGCCAGGAGGTTGACGAGGAGCTGCCGGAGCCGCTCGCGCACCTGTGCCGTGGACGCAAGTTCCTTGCGGCTGAAGCGCTCCTGCAGGTCCCGAATCAGAGCCGAGGCCGTTGCGACGCCCATATCGGCGGCAACGAGCGCTTCTTCGAGCTCATCCAGGAACGCCTCGTCGATCTTATCGCCGAGGACAAGATTGCCGAGCTTCTCCGCCAGGCCCTTTCGCGTCTTGGCGAGCCCGTCGCGGATTGTGTGCAATACGGAGATCATGATGGATGCCTCGTGTGCGAGTGTGCGTTACAGGTCGAGCGGCAGTCTGCCTGAGGCCGGACCGGCCTCGGAATGGCGCTCCCCCTTTTTCTTCTGCGCGTCCGCGGGGAGATCGCCTGCCGGGTCCGGCGAAGCCGGGGTCTCGCGTCTGCGGTAGAGGTAGCGATCGTGCATCTTGCTGTACGCGGACCACGCGCCGGGTTCGATCCGTTCCTTCTGCAGGGTCGCCTGGAAGTTGTTCAGCTTGGCGGCGAGATCGTCCAGGTAGTTGATGAGGATCGCCTCGGGGATCTTCGGCCGCTTGGGCGATCCGAACTCGTACTCCCCGTGGTGCGACAGCAGGATGTGTTTGAGCAGCATGGCGAGCTCCGCGGGGAACCCCGGGATCGTCTTGATCTTCTCGGTCACCAGCTCGTAGCCGAGCGAGATGTGGCCCAGGAGCCGCCCCTCGGTCGTGTACTCGATGGATTTGCGTACGGCCAGTTCCCGCACCTTGCCGATGTCGTGGAGAAAGGCGCCCACGGTCAGGAGGTCGGCGTCGACGACGGGAAAATGCCGCGCCGCGTCCCGGCCGATCGCGATGAGCTCGGTCACGTGTTCGAGCAGGCCGCCGATATAATTGTGGTGGAGGGTCTTGGCCGCAGGGGCCTTCCGGAAGGCCGCCAGGAACCCGGCGTCGTCCAGGAAAGCGGACATGAGCTGTTTGAGGTGTGCGTCCTTGAGCGAAGAGGCGACCCGGCGGAGTTCCTGCACCATCTCGTCCGGATCGCGCGACGTGGTCTCGAGGAAGTTGCCGATGTCCACCAGGGAATCGTCCACTTTCTCGATCGCCTTCATCTTGATCTGGAGCGAGCCCTGGTACGTCGCGGCCATGCCCTTGACACGCACGAAATCCTCGCGCGCGAACCGGCCGGCCGCCTCGTCGGCGTTGTCCCAGAGCCTGCCGTCGATCTCACCGGTCTTATCGGCGAGCTTGAGGGCGAGAAAGGTCACCCCGTTCTTGGCCGTGGAGACCTGCTTCGCGGCGACCAGGTATACTTCCTCGACCCAGTCGCCGTCTTTGAGGGATGCTACGGTCTGCATCGGGCGCCTCCCTTCACGGTCCCGGATAGTAAACGATCGTTCCGGCCTTGTCAAACGCAAAGGGATCGCCGCGGGGAACGGAACGCAGGACTATTTCTTCCGTACGAATGCGCGATATTCGCCGTTCTGTTTCACGAGGCTGAGGCACTCGTTGCCGGTCATCTTGCACCAAGCGGGCATGTCCTTTTCGAAGCCGTCGTCGTCGGACTGGACCTCGAGCACCTGGCCCGGCTGCATTTCCTTGATCCGGTTCGCGGTCTTGAAGATCGGCATGGGGCAGGCAAGACCGACGCAGTCCAGGACGGCGTCGGGTTTGATGTCCCGGTCGTCCATACCCTCCTCCCTTCCGGATGCCGCGTTACTCCCCTTCGTGCTCGTGGCCGGACTCGGCCGGCATCTTGACGGGTGAGGGGACGCCCTTCTTCTTATAATAATCGTCCAAGGCTGACTTGAGCGCCTCTTCGGCGAGCACCGAGCAGTGCATCTTCACCTTCGGCAGGCCGCCGAGCGCCTCGGCCACCGCGGCGTTCGAGATGCTGAGCGCGTCGGTGATCGTCTTGCCCTTGACGAGATCGGTCACCATGCTGCTCGTCGCGATGGCGGCGCCGCACCCGAAGGTCTTGAACTTGGCGTCGGCGATGACGTCGCCCTCGACCTTGATGTAGAGCCGCATCACGTCGCCGCAGACAGGGTTTCCGACGGTCCCCACCCCGTCGGCGTTCTCGATCTCGCCCACGTTGTGCGGATGGGCGAAGTGTTCCATTACTTTCGAACTGTACTGTTCCATGCGATCCTCCTCAACGGGCCTTTTCTTGTTTGATCATGTCTTCATAGAGGGGCGACATCTCCCGGAGCCGCTGCACGATGGGGGGCAGCTTCTCCGTGACGTACGCCACGTCTTCTGCGGTGGTTCCCGTGCCGAGCGTCATGAGCAGCGTCCCGTTCGCCACGGCCGCATCGGTGCCGATGCAGGTCAGGACGTGCGACGCCTTGAGCGAACGCGAGGTGCAGGCCGAGCCGCTCGAGACCGAGATCCCTTCCATGTTCAGGAAGAGGAGCATGGACTCGCCTTCCACGTACCACATCGAGACGTTCAGGTTGTGCGGCAGTCTGCTGGTCGGGTGGCCGTTCACCACCAGGTGGTCGATCCGCTCCTGCAGCCCCTTCTGGAGCAGGTCGCGCAGGACCTGGGTATGGTCCCTTCGGCGCTCCCCCTCGGCTGCGGCGAGCTCGGCCGCCTTGCCCAGGCCGACGATGGCGGGAACGTTCTCGGTGCCGGCGCGGCGGCCGTCTTCCTGGATGCCGCCCTCGATCTGGGGCTTGATCCGGACGCCCTTGCGGACGAAGAGCGCGGCCGCACCCTTGGGCCCGTAGAACTGATGGCCCGAGAGCGAAAGCGCGTCCACGCCGAGGTCCAGGACGTTCACCGGGATCCAGCCTGCGGACGCCACTGCGTCGGTATGGAACAGCACGCCCTTCTCGCGCGTGATCTTGGCGATCTCGGCGATCGGCTCGATCGTACCGATCTCATTGTTCGCATGCATGACGGACACGAGGATCGTGTCCTTCGTGATCGCCTTGGCCACGTCATCGGGATCCACCAGCCCCGTCTGGTCCGTCGGCAGATAGGTGACCGTAAACCCGGCCTTTTCGAGGGTTTTCACGGGATGGAGCACCGAAAAGTGTTCGAGCTGCGAGACGATCAGGTGCTTGCCCTTCTGGCTGTTCGCCTGGGCCAGCCCCTTCACCGCGAAGTTGTTGGATTCGGCGCCGCTCGCGGTGAAGTAGATCTCCTCGGGCTTCGCGCCGATGAACGCCGCGGTCCTTGCCCGGGCCTCTTCCACCGCGTTCTTGGCCTCGCGCCCCACGTCGTGCAGGTTCGAGGGATTGCCGAACTTGACCGAAAAGTACGGCATCATCTCCTCGAGCACCTTGGGGTGGACCGGCGTCGTTGCGGCATGGTCCAGATACACGGTTCTCACGTCAACATGCCCCCTTTCCCACAGTTGTTTTCCTGCCTGCCCGCTGGCCCGCATGCGCGATCGTATCGGGCTGCCGGTTCAACAGGTCGGCGAAACTGATACTGTCCAGGGCCTCTTCGATCTTCGCGCCCACGCGGGACCATACCATGCGGGCCACGCATTCATCCGCCTGGTAGCATTCGCCCGATTCTCCGGGTTCCAGGCAGTGCGACAGCGCGATCGGCCCTTCCAGGGCGCGCACGATGTCCCCGATCGTGAGCTCTGCCGGTTGGCGCGCAAGCAGGTACCCGCCGCCCGGCCCGCGCACCGATTCGATCACCCCGGCCTTGCCGAGCCGGTGCAGGATCTGCTCCAGGTACGAGAGGGAAATCCCCTGGCGCTCTCCGATCTCCTTGATCGTGAGCGGCCCCTGCCCGTACTGTTTCGCGATCTCGTAGACCGCGCGCACGCCGTATTTACCCTTGGTCGATAGTTTCATACGATGACGTTCCCGCACGCGAGCGCGAAAAACAGGACTTGCGCACTCCTCACCCGCTGCATGAATACCATAACAAACCTGACCATTCCTGTCAAGTATTTTATCAGGAATCCCCGTTGGGAGGAGAAAGGAATTGATTTTCCGGGTTATTATCGATTTGTTTTGGGGGTGTTCTTTGGGTGGGAAAAGGATTTACGAAAACCGGTTTCCACGGGAGGGAACTGCAGGCTTCCGCGCCATCACTCTGCCGGCACGACGCGAACGAACCGTTTCTTGCCGACCCGCAGAACGTATTCCGCAGGGGAAAGTTCCGCATCGATATCCGTGACCGCGGCCTCGTTCACCTCGACCGCTCCCTGCTGGATGAGCCGCCGGGCCTCGGAGTTGCTCTTTGCAGCGCCGGCAAGGGCGATGATCCTCGCCAGCTTCATCTGCCCGCCCTCCCACGAAACCTTTGCTGCGGGGATCTCGGTCGGCATGACCTTCTTGCTGAAGACCCGCTCGAACTCGGCCCGTGCCTTTGCGCCCTCGCCCGGACCGCAGAACCGGTCGACCAGCTCCGCGGCGAGCCGCTTCTTGGCCTCCATAGGATGGAGGCCGCCCGTAGCAAGGTCCCGCTTGATCGCGCCGAACTCTTCACTGGTCACCGCGCTCACCAGTTCGTAGTACCGGAGCATGAGGTCGTCGCTCATGGACATTGCCTTGCCGAAGATGTCGCCTGCCTGCTCGCTGATCCCGATGTAGTTCCTCAGGCTCTTGCTCATCTTCTGGACGCCGTCCAGACCTTCCAAAAGCGGCATCAGCACAAGGGACTGGGGCTCCTGGCCGTACTCCTTCTGGAGCTCCCTGCCCACGAGGAGGTTGAACTTCTGGTCCGTGCCGCCCAGCTCCACATCGGCCTTGAGCATGACGGAGTCGTAGCCCTGGATCAGGGGGTAGAGGAACTCATGGATGCTGATGGGGAGCTGCGACTCGTACCGCTTCTTGAAGTCGTCCCGCTCGAGCATCCGCGCGACCGTATGTTTCGCCGCAAGCTGGACGAGGTCCGCGGCGCTCATCTTCATCATCCACTCGCTGTTGAAGACGATCGTGGTCCGCTGCCGGTCCAGGACCTTGAATATCTGGGCTTCGTAGGTCCGGGCGTTCTCGACGACCTCCTCCCGCGTCAGGTGTTTCCGCGTCTCCGACTTCCCGGTGGGGTCGCCGATCATGCCGGTGAAGTCGCCGATCAGGAAGAAGACCTCGTGGCCCAGTTCCTGGAACTGGCGCATCTTGTTCAAGAGCACCGTGTGGCCCAGGTGGATGTCCGGCGCCGTGGGGTCGAATCCGGCCTTGATGCGAAGCGGCCTGCCCGTCGCGACGGACTTCTCCAGCTTCTTCCGGAGGTCCTCCTCCACGATGACCTCGACGGCACCGCGCCTGATCTCCTTCAGTTGTTCCGCTGCCGACTGCATGTACCGCGCCTCCGCGCCGTCCCGGACAGCGCTTGCAAAAGAATCATTACCCCCGCACGCGGGCGAGAAGGGCGGTCCCGCCCCCGGCGAGATCGAGGAGAATCTCGGCCATGGCGGGATGAACGCCCACATAATCAGTGATCACGATATCCATATCCGGATACCGCTCCCGCGCCCGCGCCGCGAACGCAGGGATGTCGTTCTGTACATGGGTCCCGGACTGCAGAAAGAACGGGATGAGCACGATCCGTTCCGGCCTTGCCGCCCGACACCGGTCGAGCGCCTCGTCGGGGCCCGGGGGGGCGTACTGCAGGAATGCGTGTTCGACCGCGGCGAATCCGCCGCGGCTCCGCACGTCCGCGGCAAGGCGCTCGAGGAGATCGCCTGCGCCCGGATGCCGGCTGCCGTGTCCAAGCACTATGACCGCGGTCTTATTGCTCATCGCATCCCACTATATATTCCGCACCCCATGGTCCCGACCGCCGGCTTCGCCCGGAGGGAGGCGCCAGGGTGCTATTTCTTTTTCGTCGCTTTTTTAGTCGCTGTCTTCTTCTTTACCGTCTTCTTGGCACCGCATCGTGAACCGCACGCCATGAGGACCACCCCCTTTCCCGCTTTTCCCGAATGTCCGCAGGCAGCTACCGGTCCCGCAGGATCGCCTCTGCCTGCCGCACATCCTCGCGGATCTGGCGCACCAGGGCGTCCGCATCCGCGAATCTCTCTTCGCCCCGGAGCCGTTGGATGAACAAAACCTCCAGGTGTTTCCCGTACAGATCACCCTGGAACCCGAAGAGGTGCACCTCTACGGATACGGCGCCTGCGTCGAAGGTCGGCCGCACGCCGATCGAGGCCACGCCGTTATACCGCACACCCGCAGCCAGGGCCTGCACGGCGTAGACGCCGAAGGCGGGAAGGAGTTCGTTCACCGGTCGCAGGTTTGCCGTCGGGAACCCCAGCCCCTGTCCCCGCTGTGCGCCGGTGACGACCTCTCCCTCGATGGCGTAGGGACGGCCGAGGAGCGTGCCGGCCTCCTCCACCTTGCCTGCAGAGACGAACTCGCGGATGGTCGAACTGCTGACCACGATGCCGTTGTGCTCCACCGCGTCGACGACGGCGACGGAAAAACGCCAGCGCTCCCCCATCTGCCGGAGCGATTCGATGCTGCCTTCGCGTCCCTTGCCGAAGGCATAATCGTAGCCCACGTACACCTCGCGGACGCCGATCTTCTCGTGCAGCACCTCGCGGGCGAAATCCTCGGGATGCTGGTCGGCAAAGGCGCGGGTGAACCGGGCGCAGACCGCCACGTCGAGACCGGCGGCCGCGAGGAGGTCCATTTTTGCATGGAAGGTGTTCAGGAGCTTGGGCGAACGCTCCGGGGCGAGGACTTTGAGCGGATGGGGCTCGAAGGTAAAGGCGATGCTCGTTCCGTTGATCTCCCGGGCCCGCGCCACGACCTTCCGGAATATTTCCTGGTGCCCCAGATGCACGCCGTCGAAGTTCCCGAGCGTCAGGATGGGCGCGGGAAAATGCTCCGTGAAGCTCTTGAGTCCGTGTACGATCCTCATAGGCGACTGGGATAATCGCACAATGGGACGGAATTGTCAACGTTTGCGTTCTCTTACCGGTCCGCGAGGGGCGTTCGCGGCTCCGATCCCCTGCCCCTGATTCCGGTTGTAACCGCCACCGCGTTATGGTATACTAAACGCTCTTTCCAATCCGGAAACCGTCATGCGGATACCTGCGGCTTGGCTCATCGCCCTGCGGGACGTTCTGTTGCCGGAGTCCTTGTCAGGGGGATCGTAGTGACCGCAGCACTAACATTAAAGCCACTCATTATCAAGGGGAAACGCATCAAGGTTCCCATCATCCAGGGAGGCATGGGGGTAGGGGTATCGCTCCACCCGCTCGCGAAGGCGGTAGCACAGGAAGGCGGCGTCGGCATCGTTTCGAGCGCCTGCCTGGACCGCCTGGTTTCAAAACGGAACGGGAAGCGTGTAAACGCCTACGAAGCGGCCTACGAGGAGGTCTCGCTGGCAAAGGCGGAGAACGGCGTGAGCGGCATCAACATCATGTGCGCGCTCGTCCGCGACTACGCCGATTCGGTGCGCGGGGCGCTCGACGCGGGTGCGGACGTCATCATCTCGGGAGCGGGGCTGCCGCTCGGCCTGCCCGCCATCCAGCCGGTCCGCGACACGGCCCTGATCCCGATCGTCTCCTCCGCGCGGGCACTGGAGATCATTTGCAAGAAATGGGAAAAGCTCGGGTATCGGCCGGACGCGGTCGTGCTCGAAGGCCCTCTTGCCGGCGGACACCTCGGTTTCCGGGTTGACCAGATCACGCTCGAGTCAAACAGGCTCGAAAAGCTCCTCCCCCCGGTCAAGGAAATGGCCATGCAATACGGCGACTTCCCGGTCATCGTGGCCGGCGGCATCTACACCCACGGCGACATCCTCCGCTATCTGGAGCTGGGCGCCGACGGCGTGCAGATGGGGACGCGGTTCCTCGCGACCGACGAAAGCAGCGCCTCCGCGTCCTATAAACAGGCTGTTCTGACCACAACCGACGATGACATCGTCGTCGCGCATAATCCGGGATCGCCCTGCGGGCTGCCCTTCCGGGTCATCAGGCAGTCCCCCATGTACCAATCCGCCCTGCGCCGCCTGCGCAAACCAAAGTGCGACAAGGGCTATGTCCTGCTGAAGGACGCAGACGGCAAGTTCACAATCTGCCCGGCGAAAGAAAGCAACGAGACCGCCTTCTGCATCTGCAACGGGCTCCTGAGCTCCTCTGGCTATAACCCAGGCGAGGAGGAGCCTCTCTGGACCGTGGGCACGAACGCCGCGCGTGTGGACAAGATCGTTTCGGTCAAGGCCCTCATGGAAGAGCTCTGCGGCATCGCCGTTCCGCAGTACGCATACTAGATCCGATCGTTGCACCGGCGGGAATTCCACTGCACCGTTAGGAACACGCGAGGGAGTCGGGAATGGGACAGCTCGACAAACTGATCGAAAGAATCCAGACGGAGCAGCAGCTGATCCTCGAAAGCCAGAAGGAACCCATGATGCGGTCGGCCGCCGGCAGCCGCGTCATGGTCAATCAGCAGCTCACCTCCGCGCAGATCACCGCGCTCATCGCAGACCTCGCCCCGCCCGTTGCCAAGGAATCCGTCACCCGGAGAAAACCGTCCAATTTCGCGTATGGCCTCGGCGGGAAGAACTACTCGGTCTCGTTCATGGTCCAGGGCGATCAGATCCGGGGGATCATCGCGCTGGCCGAAGCCGCCGAAGAGGCGGAGGAGGTCGCCGACGAGGCGGAAGACGAGGAGATCGAGGTCATCTCGCAGACCGCCGAGCGGAGCGCCTCCGCCGGGACGAGCAGTCAGGCCGGCGCCGCTCCCCGGGCCAGCGGGCCCGAGCCGGAGATCAACCGGCTGCTGCGCAAGATGTTCGAGCTGGGGGCCTCGGACCTGCACCTCACCTCGGGTCACAAACCGCTGATCCGGCTGCACGGCGACATGCAGGAGTTGCCGAACCAGAACGTCATCCCTGCGGACAAGCTCCGGACGCTCCTCGACGCCATCACCCCTCCGCACAACGCAGCCCAGTTCAAAGAACTCCACGATACCGACTACGCCCACGAGATCGCCGGTCTCGCCCGCTTCCGGGTCAACGTCTTCCTGGACCGGTTCGGCATCGGCGCGGTCTTTCGCCAGATCCCCATGGAGATCGTGACCGCCGAGAAGCTCGGGCTCTCCAAGGAGATCCTGGACCTCTGCTTCCTCTCCAAGGGGCTGGTCCTCGTCACCGGCCCCACGGGGTCCGGCAAGTCGACGACGCTCTGCGGCCTCATCGATTACATCAACCGGCACCGCAAGGACCACATCATCACGATCGAGGACCCCATCGAGTTCGTCCACCAGCGGAAGAGCTGCCTCATCAACCAGCGCGAGGTCCACATCCATACCCAGTCCTTTTCCAACGCCCTGCGCGCAGCCCTGCGCGAGGACCCCGACATCGTGCTCGTGGGCGAGATGCGCGACCTGGAGACCATCTCGATCGCCATCGAGACCGCAGAGACCGGGCACCTGGTGTTCGGCACGCTGCACACCACCACGGCGGCCTCCACGGTGGACCGCATCATCGATCAGTTCCCCGCGGACCGGCAGTCCCAGATCCGCACCATGCTGGCCAGCTCCCTCAAGGGGGTCATCTCCCAGACCCTGTGCAAGAAAACGACCAAAGGCCGGGTGGCGGCCATGGAAGTCCTGTTCGTGACCAGCGCGGTCTCGAACCTCATCCGCGAAGGCAAGATATTCCAGATCCCGTCCATCATGCAGACGGCAAAGAGCCAGGGGATGGTGGTCCTGAACGACGCCCTCTTCAAATTCGTGATGGAGAAGCAAGTGTCACCGGAAGAGGCCTACATCAAGTCCATCGACAAGTCGGGCCTCCTCACGATGCTCAAGGCCAAGGGGATCACGCTTAACTTGACCGGCGGCGTGGAGTAAGACAAACGGGGGGGGTACGGCATGAGCGGGAATGCGGCATTCACGGTGCCCATGGACCGGCAGCGCGTGCTTGTCCGGCTGCACGGCGGGACGATCCACGAGGGCGACATCTTCATCGAACAGGTCGTCGCCGACCTTTCGCCTCACGAGAAGATCACCACGTTTCTCGAAAACGAAATCTCCTTTTTCCCCCTCAAGCTCGCCGAAACAGGGAAGGCCGAGTTCCTGAACAAATCCACGATCATCTCCGTCGAGGTCGCAGTCCCCGAGAACCCGGAGGAGACGTTCTTTTCCTGCCTGATCCTGCACACCATCCCCGTCCGGGCCCATTGCGTCGAGGGGACGATCCTGCAGGGGCTTTTGACCGCCGAGGTGCCGCAGGAGCGGGAACGGCTGTCCGACTGCCTGAACATGCAGAACGCCTTCCTCTGCATTCAGGAAGACAAGCGGATCAGCTATATCAACAAGAAGGCCCTCTTGAAGGTCGAACATGCCGATGCGGGATGATCCCGGAGGCTCCCCCGTTGCATCGTTGATCCTTCCCTCCCTTCACCACCTATCCCGTGTTACTATTTCCCTATGAGCCCTGCAACGGACAGTCAAGAGAGCAGACCCGGAGCACCCGTCCTGCTCGTCGGCGGCAAGGGCGGCGTGGGCAAGACGACCTGCTCTGCCGCGATCGCGGCGAGCCTCGCGGCACGAGGCCGCAGGACCCTCCTCATCACCTCGGACCTCTCCCCTTCCCTGTCGGATATCTTCGACCAACCGATCGGCGACAGGGTCACGGCAGTCGATGAAAACCTCGACGCCTACGAGATCAGCCAGGAGGCGATCGCGGCCTGGTGGCGCAAACGCTTCGGCAGGGACTTCCTCGACATCCTGGAACATCTTGTCGACGTGGAGGCGCTCGACAACGATTCGCGCCACGACCTGCTCGACTACATCGGCTCCGCCCCGTCCCTCCGCGAAGAGACCATGCTCGACGTCATCCGGGACCTGGCGGAGAACCGCGGCTACGAGCGCATCGTCTGGGACACGGCGCCCGCAGGCGAGACCCTCAATCTCCTGGACATGCCGCAGAACATCAGGCGGCACATCCGCGCCGGGGCCAAGGTCTTCCAGGGGCTGGACCGGATCGGGAAGCAGCTTATCGGAAAACGGCCCATCGCCTCCATCATGGACGACTGGATCGCCGCGTCGGAGACGATCTCGCGCTTCCTCCGCGCCCGGGCGAGCTTCCTCATCGTCACGAACCCCGAGACGCTGGTCGTCAACCAGGCGCGCAGGATGCTGACGACCCTGGCCGAGTACCGGCTCCCGGTCCGGGGGATGATCATCAACTGCGTGATCGCCCAGACCGACGCCCCCGCGCTCAAGACGGTCTTACGGACCCAATCCGATCACATTGCGGAATTGAAAAAACTGGCAGGGGAACGGCCGATCGCGCTCGTACAGCGCTCTTGGGAGGAGATCCGGGGGATCGCCAGATTACGGAAGATCGGGGAGATGCTCGTGGGGGAACTCGGGCTCGAAGAAACGGTTACACGTTGAACCGGAACAGCATGATGTCCCCGTCCTTGACCACGTAGTCCTTGCCTTCGGACCGGAGGAGGCCTGCTGCCTTGACGGCCTGTTCAGTCTTGTGGTTCATCAGGTCGTCGTAGTGGAAGACTTCGGCGCGGATGAACCCCTTTTCGAAGTCCGAATGGATCTTGCCCGCGGCCTGGGGCGCCTTGGTGCCTTTGGTGATGGTCCAGGCGCGCACCTCTTTTTCTCCGGCCGTGAAGTAGGTGATCAGGCCCAGGAGGTCGTAGCCGGCCCGAATCATCCGATCGAGGCCGGATTCCGCAAGCCCCATGCCCGCAAGGTATTCCTTGCGCTCTTCCTTCGGGAGCTGGGCGATCTCGTCCTCCACCTTGCCGGAGATGACCACGACCTTCGCCCCCTCGCTGTCCGCGATCGCCCGGACCGCATCCACGAGGGGATTCGGCTTGTCCACCATGTCCTCGGCCACGTTGGCCACGTACAGGACGGGCTTGGCGGACAGGAGTGCATAACTCTTGAGCCATGCGGCCTCGTCGTCGGCGTAGGACTCCCGGCGCACCGGTTCTCCCTTCCCGAGCTTATCGCGCAGCCGCCTCAGGAAATCCAGCTCCAAAACGGTCTTCTTGTCACCGGTCTTGGCCTGTTTCTCGGTCTTGACGATCCGTTTCTCGATCGCGTCGAGGTCCGCGAGCATCAACTCGGCCTCGATCACCTCGATGTCTGCCTTGGGGTCGACTGCGCCCGCGACATGCACCACGTTCGGGTCTGCGAAGCAGCGCACCACATGCGCGATCGCGTCCACCTCGCGGATATTGGCGAGAAACTTATTCCCCAGTCCCTCGCCCTGGGCGGCTCCCTTCACGAGTCCCGCGATGTCCACGAACTCCATGGTCGTGGGCGTGGTCTTCCGGGGGCTGTAGATCGCGGTCAGGCGGTCGAGCCGTTCGTCCGGCATGTCCACGACGCCCACGTTCGGATCGATGGTGGTGAAGGGGTAGTTCGATGCCTGTGCCCCGGCCGAGGTCAGCGCGTTGAAGATCGTGGACTTGCCCACGTTCGGCAGTCCCACGATGCCGCAATTGAATCCCATGCAAAGACTCCGTTGTGAGCGCCGCCGCGTACCGATAAAAAACCCGGATCCTGGCGGATCATCCGTACCAGTCCGGGTCTTGTGCGCGGCGTTCAGCGATTGTAGACGTTCATGGCCCGCGTGGGGCCTTCCGCAATGATCGTCCGGGCAGCCTCTGCCGCCGTATCGACGGCCAAGAGCGCGGTCTCCCGCTCTTCGGACAGAAAGGGGCTCAGGACATAATCAGCCGCGTCCAGTCCCGGTCCGGGCCTGCCGATGCCGATGCGGATCCGAATGAACTCAGCGGACCCCAGCAGCTCGATGATGGAACGGAGACCATTGTGCCCGCCGTGCCCGCCGCCCACCTTGACCCGTACCGCGCCGAGCGGGAGGTCCAACTCGTCATGCAGCACGATCAGATCGGATGCGGAGGCATAGGCGTCGCTTACGATAGCGCCAACCGCCCTGCCGCTGTCGTTCATATAGGTCTGCGGTTTGACGAGGAGGACCGCCTCGTCGCCGATCCGGGACCGGGCGATCAGGGCGTGATGCTTTTCCTGGGAAACGGAGACCGCGAGACCTGCAGCGATCCGATCGATGGCCAGGAACCCCGCGTTGTGGCGCGTACGCTCGTACTTCCTGCCCGGGTTTCCCAGCCCGACGATGATCTTCATACCGGCTGGCCTGCGGACCTACTTCTTCGGGGCGGCTTCCTTGCCCTTTGCCTCTGCAGCCGGTGCGGCTGCCTCGCCCTCTTTCTTCTTCTTGACCAGTTCCGGCTCGCCTTCGGCCGGGGCCGCAGGAGTCGTCGCCAGGATGGCCTCGAGTTTGGCGGCAGAGATCGGCGGCTGGATGGTCGCCACGGTCGCGTCGGGGTCGGACAGGATCTTGACCCCGGCCGGCACCTGGACGTCCCGCACATGGCGCGACTCGTTCAGCTTGAGCTCTGCGATGTTCACTTCGATAAAGTCCGGGATCGCGTTCGGCAGGCATTCGACCTCGAGCTCGCGCACCCCGTACTGGAGGATGCCTCCCTCCTTGATGCCCGCCGCCGAACCGGTGATGTGGACGGCCACCGGGACCCGCACCTGCTCGTCCATTTTGACCTCCATGAGGTCCACGTGGATGAGCTCCCCGCTCCGGGGATCGTGCTGGTAGTCCTTGATCAGGGCGAGTTTTTCTCCGGCCTCGGCACCGCCTTCCAGCGTCAGGTTGATCAACGCGTGTTCCCCGCCTTCGGTGCTGAGGATCTTCGTCATCTCCTTGGACCCCATCGAGATGGGCAGGGATCTGCCGTGGCTGTAGATGACGGCCGGCACCCGCTGATTCCGTCGCAACCCCCGGGCGACGCCTTTGCCCGCCTTCTCCCTGGTCTGTGCCTTCAATGCGATCTTTTCCATCGGTTCCTCCGAAAATAAGCGCCGTGTAAACGGCTTGGTTCAGTCGTTCAGATGCGACTCGCATCCATACCCTACACGAAGAGCGAGCTGAGAGACGTCTCCTCGTGGATCCGCGTGATTGCCTCGGCCAGGATCGGCGCGACCGACAGCACGTTCAGTTTCGCGCATTCCTGCTGTTTGCTGTCCAGCGCGATCGTGTTGGTGGTGATCAGCTCGGCCAGGACCGACTCGTTGATTCGCCCGATCGCGGGCCCGGAGAGCACCGCATGGGTACAGGCGGCACAGATCATCCCGGCCCCGTTCTGCTTGAGCGCGGCGGCCGCTTCGGTCAGGGTGCCCGCCGTGTCCACCATGTCGTCAAGCAGGAGGCAGTCGTGCCCCTTTACATCGCCGATGATGTTCATCACCTGGGCCACGTTCGGCTTGTCCCGCCGCTTGTCGATGATGGCCAGCGTTGCGTTCAGCCGCTTGGCAAAGGCGCGCGCCCGTTCCACCCCGCCCGCATCCGGCGAGACGACCGTAAGATTATTGAACTTCTTGCTGCGCAGGTGCTCCATCAGCACGGGCGCGGCAAAGAGATTGTCCACCGGGATGTTGAAGAACCCCTGGATCTGGCCTGCGTGCAGGTCCATAGTCAGCACGCGGCTTGCTCCCGCCGTCGTGATCAGGTCGGCGACGAGTTTGGACGTGATCGGAACACGGGGCTGCACCTTGCGGTCCTGGCGGCTGTAGCCGTAGTACGGCAGGACGGCCGTGATTCGCGCCGCCGACGCGCGCTTGAGCGCGTCGATCATGATCAGGAGTTCCATGAGATGGCGGTTCACGGGACCCGACGTGGGCTGGACGACGAATACGTCCATCCCGCGCACGTTGTCCATGACCCGGACATTGATCTCGCCGTCGCTGAAGCACCCCACCACGGCGTTTCCGAGCGGGAGGTTCATCCGCTGGCAGATCTCCTTGGCCAGCGCCAAGTTGGCGTTGCCGGAAAAAACCTTGAGCTCCTGACCGCGCAATTTTACCATCTGGACCTCGCTGGCATTGTTCGTACTGGTTCGGGGACAGGGAGTCGAACCCCGATTCAAGGCTTCAAAGGCCTCTGTCCTACCATTAGACGATCCCCGAAGAACGCCCGATCGGGCATGGGCAAATCAAAAGGATAGGCGATCGCCTATCCTCTCGCGTCGGACACAGAATCGGCAGAACCGGGGAACCGCAGCGCCGCCCCTTCTCGCCGCTCGTTACTCTGCCTCGGGGCCTTTCGCCGGTTGTTCCCGCTTCGTGGGATTGGCCAGTTCCCGCTCGTACTCGGACAGCACTTTCTTTTCGATCGCCTGCCGGGTATCACTGTTCAACGGATGGGCGATGTCCTTAAAGGTCCCATCCTTCATCTTGCGGCTCGGCATGGCCACGAAGAGGCCCGAATTCCCGTTGATGATGCGCAAATCCCTGATGAGAAAAACAGAATCAATCGTTATGGTCGCATAGGCCTTCAGCCGTTCCTCGCTGTTGACCGGGAATACCCGCACCTCCGTGATTTCCATAGGTCCCCCCCTCATGCCGGAAGCACTGGATTCGGGGCGGCGGCGCACTCATCTCTCGCTGCCCGAAGCTCTACTCATATGGTACACCTCTAGAGGCGACCTGGTCAATGCCTGGACGGGAAAGAGCCTCCACCCCCTGCCGGTAAGGGCCTGCTCCGCCCGGCTGCAGGCCTCTCCGGTCTCGAAGATCCCGAAGACGGTCGGCCCGCTCCCGCTCATCCGCGCGCCCAAGGCGCCTGCATCGATCAGTGCACCTTCGATCTCCGCGATGACGGGGTGGGCTGCTGCGGTTACGGTCTCCAGGTCATTATGGAGATTCCGGGCGATATTTCGGACCGAAAGCCCTGCAATAGTAGTACAGTCGACATTCTTTGTCAACCTCAAATTTACCTGACGATACACCTCGGCCGTGGCGGTTGCGAACCCCGGATTGACCAACAGGACCCAGAATGCGGGCACCGGCGGCAGGGGGTCCAGGACCTCTCCCCGTCCCCGGGCCGCGGCCGTGGGACCGTAAAAGAAGAAGGGGACGTCCATGCCCAGACCCGCCCCGATCTCGGCGAGCCGTGCACGGTCAAACCGGCAGTCGAGCAGCCGGTTCGCACCGGCAAGCACGGCGGCGGCGTTTCCGCTCCCCCCGGCGAGACCGGCGGCGACCGGGATTCGCTTGCGGATCTCGATTGCAAGACCCTCCCGGGAGCCGGTGGCGGCGAGCACGGCCGCCGCAGCCCGCCAGGCGATGTTGCCCTCCCCGGCCGGGACGCCGTCCGCGTCGCAGGACACCGTGATACCCCGCTCCCGGCGTGCAACCGAGACCTCGTCGCAGAGTCCCACCATCTGCATCAGCATCGAGACCTCGTGATAGCCGTCCGGCCGTTTCCCGAGCACCGAGAGGCAGAGGTTGATCTTGGCCGGCGACTGCAGGACGATCTTCTCCATGGCATTCTCTCTGCCGTCACTCCCGCGGCGCTTGGCCGGCGGGAAGCGAAAAGGCCGCATCGCGGAAGGAACCCGTTACGGTGACATCGCTGTAGTGGACCTTCAGACGGATGCCGTTCGTCTCCAGCGTTATTCGTTTCGGGACAAGGACATCGTTGACCCGCTCCTGCTGCGCGAAATCGGCGTGATAAATCAGGGAATTGTTTCGGAACAGCTCGAGCGAGAGGATCTGGAGTTCCCCCCCGTCAGAAGCGGGAAGCTGAACCCCGATGCGCCGGAGGTCTTCCCCCTGGCGCAATACCAGATCGCATGCTCCGTGGGGGCCGCAGAATAAGGTCGCGCTACCCGGGGAAGTTGCAGGCGCGTTCCCCGACAGGACGGCGCAGAGTTCCGCGGGCGTCAGGTCCCGGTCCAGGATGCTGCCGATGCCGCCAGACCCGTTCCGCATTGTCTCATGGCCGGGGACACGGCTGAGGAGGTCCTGCCCGTCCCAGACGAGCGTCATCTGGGACTCACCCAGCGGACCGTAGACCTCGATGCGGAACCGGCGCAGACCGTCCAGGACCACGCCGACCGAGTCGAAGGCGCGTTTTCTGCCGCTCTTCGTGATCTCGACGGACGCAAGGGCCTTGAGACCCGGGAACGTCTTGCGGCGCCGCTCCAGGGCAACGAGCACCGGCCCGGCCGGGACGACGGCCCGGCCCGTCTCCGGCGGAACAGGCCGTGCAGGGAGACAGGCAACTACCAGACACGCGGCCGCCGCAGCGAGGATGATCCGAAGCCGCCTCACTTCTGTTTCGGGGCGCGCTCCGCATCCCGCAGCAAATCTGCGGGATCACCGAACCCGGCTGCCTGAAACTTCTTCCGGAGCTTTTCGTTCTTGGGGTCCAGACGCAGGGCACGCAGCCATTCGGCGCGGGCCCGGCTGCGCCGCGACAACTTGAGCAGGATATCGCCGTAATGCTCGCGCATGACCGCGTCGTCCGGCATCTTCTGGATCGCCTTTTTCATGACGCCCAAGGCATCCCGGGCCATGCCCTTCTGATAGTAGGCCCAGGCGAGACTGTCCAGGATATAGCCGCTGTCGGGCTTGATCCGGAGCGCCCGCTTGACGAGATCGATCGCCTCGTCCAGATGCTCGCCCTGCTCGGCATAGGTATAACCCAGGAAGTTCAGGGCGTCCGCATTTCGCGGATTGATGGTGATGGCCTTACGGAGCGCCGCGATCATGGCATCCTGTTTCTGCAGCTTTTCATAGGCCACCGCAAGGTTGAAGAAGAGGTCGTCGCGGTCCGGGTTGAGGGCGAGCCCTTTCTGGAGCACGGTCACGGCCTTCTCGTACTGCCCCACGTCGATATAGGCGTTGGCGAGATAGAGAGAGAGCTCCGGTTTGCCGGGTTCCTTGGCAAGCGCCTTTTCCAGAATCGGCACGGCCTCGGCGGTCCGGTCGAGTTGCGCCAGAAGGTAGGCGATCTGGAGCTGCGTCTCGATATCGTCGGGCGCTGCCGCGGCGATATCCCGGTATTCGGCAAGCGCCTCGTCGTACCGTTTGAGGGCCGTAAGCGCCGAGGCGAGATACCGTTTGATCCGCAGGTTGTCCGGGACGGCGTGCGCGACGATCGTAAAGACCCGCGCTGCTTCGGCGTAGTCTTTCTGCTCGGCGTAGATGAGCCCCATCTTCGCATAGGCGTCGTAATTCTGCGGGTCTTCCGCGACGATCCGCCGGAACAGCGCCAGGGCCTTGTCCAGTTCATCCTGCTGGATGTAGAGCTGCGCCAGGTGCTGCTGGATATTCGGCTCATGGGGGTTCAGGACCAGGAACTTCCGGTAGGCCGTGATGGCCTCCGGGACGTTGTCCATCAGCTCGTAGACGAGCCCCAGGCCGCTGTATGCCGGGTCGAAATCGTCCTTGAGCGCGATCGCCCGTTTGTACGCCGCCACCGCCTCGGGGTACCGCCGTTGCTCCGTATAGATCCTGCCCAGGTAAAAGGGGGCCATGATCGTGGCGGGCTCGACCTTCTCCAGTGCGTGGAAGGTATCGATGGCGTCGTCGTACCGTTTCAGGGTTACGAACAGCGAACCAAGATAGACGTAGGCCTCGTCCTGTTGCGGAGCGAGCGCGATCGCCGCGCGATAGGCGTGGATGGCGTCATCGTACTGCTTTTGCACCGTATAGACGCCCGCAAGGAACAATTGTGTCGCCGCGTCGTCCGGTTGCAGACGAGCGGCCTTCTGCGCGTATTGCAGCGCCTGTTCCCCGTCGCCGCGGCGCATCGCGATCCCCGCGATCGCAAGCGCCAGCCCGCCCGCCTTCGGATCGAGACGGAACGCCTCCCGGTACTCTTCTTCCGCCTGCTCGAAATCGCCGTCCTGCTCCAGTAGGTTCCCGCGCAGGAAATGATAATCGGCGTCGGCCCGGGTGCGCACGCCGGCGTCCATGCCTTCAACTGCGAGACCGTTCCAGCGGGACGAAAGGGGCGCGCAGGAGAGTGTGGTCAATGCCACTATGAGGATCCAACAGAATTTCTTCATGATGATATGCTCCAGGCGAAAAACCGAAAAAAGCGTCGTGATCCGATGCCGCTCTATCCCACAGACCGCCGTCAGCCAGAGGCCAGAGGCGGTTCCGTGAGGTGTGCCTTTACCCGGGCGATGCTCGTCTCTACATCGTCTTTGTCGTGCGCCTCGATCGTATAGATCGGGACGACAGGACCGCCCTTGAGGAGTCGGAACAGGCGTTCGAAATCGAACGTCCCGGCGCCAACGGCTTGATGGGAGTCGGCTGTCCCGTCGTTGTCGTGCAGATGCAGCTCGATCAGCCGGTTCCCCAGGGTCTCGAACCATCGTTCCATCGGGACCCGGGAAAAAAGGTTGAAATGCCCCGTATCGAAACACAGGCCGAAGTCCGGGCTGTCGATCCGGTCGATCAGCATGCCGAGGGCCTCCGGCTCCTCATCGAAGACGTTCTCCACCGCGATCCGCAGCCCGATCCGGGACGCTGTTTCCATGACCTTCTGCCAGGTGCCGAGGCTGTAATCGAGCCAGACGTCGCGGCGCCCGCTGTACCGCCACCGGTCGTAGGCCGCATGGAACACCGCGGCGCGCGGTCGGAGCAGCGCGGCGACATCCAGAAGCTGGCGGAACCGCACCTGGGTCACCGAACGCACCATGGGATCGATGGCACCCGGATTCAGGTCCATAAAGGGTGCATGCAGCGTCAGGGCGGGCCCCCAATCGAGTCGCGCGGCCAGATCCTCGATATCGTGTTTCTCCAGTTGATCGAGGACCGCGGCCGAGACATAGATCTCGAGGTCGTACCGGCGCTGCCGGATCATCTCGAAATAGTCCTTGAGTTTGGGGAAGGGAATGTGGACGTGGATGGGCGCCATCAGGCCTCAATCCTTGGAAGGGCAGGAACCCGCGCAGGCGCCTGCCGTGCAGGCTGTCTTCGATTTCGCCTCCTCCTTCGCTTTGGCCGGGGTCTCTTCTGATGAGCGTCCCTTCGCGGCATAATCCGTCGCATACCATCCGCTGCCCTTCAGCACGAAGGCAGTGGGCGAAAGGACCTTCCGTACCGTCTCTTTTCCACAGAGAGCGCAGGCCGTCAGCTCCGGGTCGCTGAACTTCCGGGTGACCTCGAAGCGGCCGCCGCAGGCGCTGCACTCGTATTCGTAGATCGGCATTCCTGGTGCCCTCCCTTAATGCAGTCCGGGGTGAGCCGGACCCGCGTTTCGAAAGAATATTATAAACAATAGCCGTCAGAAAAACAAGGGGTACGGAAGGAGCATGCCGTGTCGAAGTCCCTTCTTCTCAGGCCGCACAAGCGCAGATTGGTGCAGAAGGAGGAGGCAGGCACGTTCCCATAAAAATTCATTTGAGAATTTTGAGAAGGTATGGTATCCTTCTTCGCCATGGGGCAGGTATCCTAATTTCGGTAACAGGAGGGGGTAGAAACATGAAGAGAGTTGCGGCGGTTCTGGCTGTTCTGACACTGGTCATATCCCTTGCGTCATTCGCTTTTGCGGCGGACATGCAGTCGGGCACCATCAAGAGCGTTGATGCCAAGACCGGAAAGGTCGTGTTCTGTCCGGAAGGCACTTCCAAGGATATGACGCTCACGGCGGACAAGAGCGTGGACCTGAGCACGGTGAAGGCGGGAGACAAGGTGGAGGTCTCGATCGACAAGAACACCCTGACGAGCGTGAAGGCCGCGGAGCAGGCACAGAGGCCGCCCCGTCCCGCGGTCGGCTGCTGATCGTTTTTTCCCAACCCTGGTGCAAAAAAAGGGAGTCCCGCTTTGGCGACTCCCTTTTCTTTTCCCCCTCGGGCCGCGCCGCGGTTCACATCAGAAAATGGCTTGATTTGTCACGAGGGTTGTCTTATTATTGAACGTTCCGGTTTGGATGCGCCGGCACCACCAGCTCGCCGCATCCGGCATTTCGCTCTGTTCTAAGGAGGCTTCGTGATCACGGTAGACCAGGATGCACTCAAGCAGAAGATCGAGACCTTGAAGAAAAAAGCCGCTGAGGCGGCCGCGAAAGCGGGCGGCGCGAAAGCAGACCCCGCAGTACGCACCGCGCGCAAGAAGGTGAAGCGGGCCCAGCGGAAACTCCGCACCGCCGCGACGTACAAGGCCGTAACCAAGAAGGCTGCAGAGGCAAAAAAGGCCGGTACGCAGGCGTCCGCATAGCCCCGCAGCTCCGCACCATGCACCCGGACCGTCTTTTCCGGTATTTGCTCCTTGCGGCTGCGCTCTGCATCGCGGCGTTCCTTGCGGCCGCCTGTGCCGGCGCTCCCGGTCCTGCGGCGGGGCCCGGAGCCTTGGCAGCCGACGCAACGGTCCCGGAGCGAACGCTTCCGATCGCCGTCTACCGGGAAACGGGCGTCGCCTCCTGGTACGGCAAGGAACTCCAGGGAAGAAAGACCGCAAGCGGCGAAATCTTCGACCAGAACGGCCTGACCGCAGCGCATCGGACACTTCCCTTCGGTACGCGCCTCCTCGTCACGAACCTCGAAAACGGCAAAAGCGTTACCGTCACGGTGAACGACCGCGGCCCCTTCGTCCAGGGTCGGATCCTGGAGCTGTCCCTGGGGGCTGCCCGGGAGCTCGGTTTTCTCGCCCAAGGGACCGCGCGGGTCAGGATCGAGACCGAGGACCCGGTCCGGCGGCCGTCCCGCTACGCGATCCTCGCCGCGACCTACGTCGAGAAGACCGCTGCCGACCAGTTAAAGGACCGGCTGTCCGGAAGGATCAGGCCTGTTGTCATCGTTCCGTTCGCAACGAACGTGACCCCGCTTTATCGCGTTATCGTCGGCTCGTTTCCCTCGCTGTCCCGTGCGGAAAAGGTCGCATCCAAGCTGCGGACGCAGGGGTTGGAGCCGTTCATCGTGAGGGAGGACTGACGCCCGCGTTTCCGGCGAATCCCTGTATGCGCTGTTCCCGAATTAGGTTATGAAAATCGAGATCTCTCCCGGAAAAATCGAGCTGCGCAAAACCGGCGGCGCCGTGCTCCTGCTCTTCGAGGACGACAAGCCGGGCGCGATCGTCTCGCGCGTGGATCGGGCCCTGGGCGGCACCATAACGCGGCTTCTGGAACGCGGCGACTTCAGGCCGAAACCGGGGGCCGTCCGCCTCCTCGATCCTTCCGGCATGGCGCCTGAGCGCATCGCGCTGGCAGGGCTCGGCAAGCGCGCGGACTGCACGCCCCAAAGGCTTCGGCAGGCAGCAGGAGCTGCTGCAACAGCCCTCCGGGCAACAGGCGCCGCGACGATCTCCCTGTGCATGGACGATCTGGGGATGGAGGCAGAAGAGACGGCACAGGCTGCGGTCGAAGGAAGCATCCTGGGGACCTACCGGTATCTGCGGTATAAGACCGGCCCCGGGAACAACCGCGGGAAAGACCTCCGCTCACTCTGCCTCATGACCGAGTCCGCGGCCCGGCTTGCCGCGCTCCGGCGGGGCGCCCGGGCAGGCGAGGCGATCGCGGCGTCCGTCTGCCTGGCGCGCGACATGGTCAATACACCGTCCGCAGATATGACGCCGGAGGTCATCGCCGTACAGGCGCGCGCCTTCGGACGCCGCTGCGGATTCCGCGTCCGGGTCCTGGAGCGGAGCGCGATGGAACGGCTCGGGATGGGCGCGCTCCTGGGCGTTGCCGCGGGCAGCGCCCAACCCCCGCGGTTCATCATCCTGGAATACCGGAACGGCGGACGGAAGCCCTTCGTGGCCCTCGTCGGCAAGACGATCACCTTCGATTCCGGCGGCATTTCGATCAAACCGTCGGAGAACATGGACAAGATGAAGGACGACATGGCGGGCGGCGCCGCGGTGCTCGGCGCGATCGGCGCCGCCGCCGCCCTCGGGCTTCCGCTCAACATCGTGGGACTGCTGCCGGCAACGGAGAATATGCCGGGGGGGAGCGCCTACAAACCGGGTGATGTGCTGCGTACTCTATCGAAGCAGACCATCGAGATCATCAGTACCGACGCCGAGGGGAGGCTGGTTTTGGCCGACGCCCTCACCTACGCCTGCCGCTACCGTCCGGCGGTCATCGTGGACATCGCGACGCTGACCGGCGCCTGCCGGGTCGCTCTGGGGCAGGAGGCCGTCGGCATGCTCGGCACGAGCAGACGGTTTACGGAAATGCTGCGCGAGGCGGGCGAAAAGACCGGGGAGCGGGTTTGGGAGCTGCCGCTCTGGGAAGCATATCACGATTTGATCAAGAGCGATATCGCCGACATGAAGAACACCGGCGGCAGGGACGGAGGCGTCATCACGGCAGCCTGCCTGCTTTCCCGCTTCGTGCAGGAGCATCCCTGGGTCCATCTCGATATCGCGGCCACGGCCTGGACCGAGAAGGAGCGCCCCTACACGCCGAAAGGCGCCACCGGCATCGGCGCGCGCCTCCTGACGCAGTTCTTGCGGGACTACGGGAAGACGGGCGCCGCAGGGGCGTGACCCCGGTTACTCTCCCGCGAACTCCGTAAGCGTGAATATCCGGTAGCCCTTTTCGGTCAGCTTTTTCCTGCCGCCCACTTCGGGCAGATCCACGATGAAGGCCATCTCGACGACCGATCCGCCGAGCTGTTCGACAAGCGCAGCCGCAGCGGTTGCGGTCCCGCCGGTCGCCAGGAGGTCGTCCACCAACAACACACGGTCCCCCTTCGCGATCGCATCGCGGTGCACCTCGATCCGGTCCGTCCCGTACTCCAGCGCATACTCCTGTGAAACTACCTCGGCAGGCAACTTTCCCTTTTTCCGGATGGGGATGAACCCTTTGCCGAGGGCGTAGGCAAGGGCCCCGCCGATGATAAAACCGCGGGACTCGATGCCGACGACGGCGTCGAATCCGAATTCGGCACGGAGGTACCGCTGGGTCATCCCGTCCACGACCAATCGCAGCCCGACGGCGTCCTTGATGAGTGTCGTAATGTCCCGGAACATGATCCCCTTCTTGGGATAGTTCGGAACGGTCCTGATCATCGATTTAATCGGCATAGTTTCTCCTTCTGAATTCTCCATCTCCGCCACGCCCCCGCTAGAGGAGGATCGTCCGATGCCGCATGGCATGACAGCTGATGTTGACGCCGACCGGCAGGCTTTCCGCATGGCAGGGGAAGCTTTCCACGTGGACGGCCATGGCGGTAATGCTTCCCCCCCCGGTGCCTGCTTCGAGCCGGTTCACGGCCCGCAGCAGCGATTCCTCGAGCGAGGCGAGCTCCAGCTTCGGGTTGGGGCTGCCCACGGGCCGGACCAGCGCCCTTCGGGCAAGGAGGGCAGCCTGCGCGAAATCCCCGCCCACCCCCACGCCGATCACCATGGGCGGACAGGGGGCGGCAAGCGCGTTCCGCACCGCAGCAAGCACGAATTCCCTGATGCCTTCGACACCGTCCGTTGGTGCGAGCATGCGGACGGCCGCACGGCCTTCGGCCTCCGCATCCTGGGGGAGGAGGGAGATCCGAAGCCGGTCCCCGGGCACCAGGTCCGTATAGATCGTGGCGGGGGTGTTGTCTCCGGTATTCTTGCGCGTCAGAGGATCGACGACCGCCATCCGGAGCCTTCCCTGCCGATACCCCTTGCGGACCCCTTCGTTGATCGCATCGAGCAGGAAGCCGTTCTTGATCCGCAGGTCCTGGCCGACTTCGACGAAGAACTCGGCGATGCCCGAGTCCCGGCAGATCGGGGTGCGCTCTTCCCCGGCACCCTCCGCCTTTTCCTGCAAGAGCGCGAGGGTCTCGTGCGCCGCGGTCCCGCTCCCCTCCTCGGCCGCCCGCTCCAGGGCGGTCCGCACGTCGTCGCTCAGGGAATAGGCGGCGTCGATGCACATCTGCGCCACCGCGTCCCGGATATCGTCTACGTGAATTTCGCGCATCCGGCCCTCACCGCCTCCACGGAACGCAGGAATGCCGTGCGTTCGTCCGCGGTCAGCTCGATCTCGATGACCTGTTCCCTGCCGCCGGCGCCGAGCTTCACCGGTACGCCGGCAAAGGTCCCCGTAACGCCGTACTCGCCCTCCAGCAGGACCGAGCAGGGCAGGATCATCTTCCGGTCCAGCAGGATCGCCTCGGCCATGGCGAGCACCGCCGCGGATGGCGCGTAGTATGCGCTGCCGGTCTTGAGCAGCCCCACGATCTCGGCGCCGCCGTTCCGGGTGCGTTCCACGATGCGGTCGATCGCCTCCTGCGACAGGAGCGCCGGAAGCGGGATCCCTGCAACCGTAGAGTACCGCGGCAGCGGGACCATGGCGTCCCCGTGTCCGCCGAGTACGAAGGCCTGCGTGTTCTCCACCGACACGCCCAGCTCTTGGGCGATGAAGGCGCGAAACCGGGCCGAGTCCAGGACCCCGCCCATGCCGATCACGCGCTCGCGCGGGAAGCCCGCGGCCTGCATGGCCACGAAGGCCATCACATCCATGGGGTTCGTGACCACGACCATGACGGCGTTGGGCGACCGTTTCCCGGTCTCCGCGGCCACGGTCCGGACGATCTCGCCGTTCGCCGCCAGAAGGTCGTCGCGGCTCATCCCGGGCTTCCGCGCCAGGCCCGCGGTGATCACGATAAGGTCCGACCCTGCGGTCTCGTCATAGCCGTTCGCGCCGATGATGCGGGAATCGTAGCCCAGCACGGGCCCCGCCTCCAGAAGATCGAGCCCCTTGCCCTGGGGCACGCCCGCGACCACGTCCGTCAGGACCACGTCCGCGATCCCCCGTTCGGCGATCCGCTGGGCCGTCGTGGCGCCCACATGGCCCGCCCCTGCAATCGTCACCTTCTTGCGCACTGCGCACCTCGCTTTCCGAACCGCCGGAGGACGGCATGCGGTCGTCGTTCACTCCAGCTTCGTCACCTTGATCTTGCTGATCCTGCGCCCGTCGAACTCGAGCACCTCGAGCTTCAGGTTCTTGTATTTGAGCTGTTCGCCGGGCCGCGGCAGCCTCCCGAAGAGACCGAACAAGAACCCGCCCAGGGTATTGAAATCCTCGGAATGCAGGTTCGTGTCGAGCAGTTCGTTCACCTCATCGAGGTCCGACTGGCCCGAGATCACGAAGTTCTTCTCGTCCACGATCTCGACGTCCTTCACCGCGGACTCGATCTCGTCGTGAATGCTGCCCACGATCTCCTCGATCAGGTCCTCGAGCGTCACGAGACCCGCCGTGCCGCCGTACTCGTCGATGACGATGGCGATCTGGAAACGCTCGCGCTGCATCTCGGACAGAAGCTCGCTCACCCGCTTGTTCTCGGGGATGAAGAAGGCCGGGCGGATGAACTGCCGGACGCCGTCCTCGCGTTTCACCTCTCCCGTCGCCATGGCGATCAGGATGTCCTTGATGTACAGGATGCCGGTGACCGCATCCACGGTCTCTTCGATCACCGGATACCGCGAATAGCCGAACTCGGACACGAGCAGCAGGATGTCCTGCAGCGTGGCCTCGGCCGGGACGCTCACGATATCGGTCCGCGGCCGCATGGACTCCGACGCCAGGGTGTCCCCGAAGGCGAAGACCTTGTGCAGGAGGTCGCGCTCCTCCTCCTTGAGCGATCCGCGCTCCTCGCCCAGGTTGATCAGTGCCTTGATGTCCTCTTCCGTGACCGCCGTCGTATAGGTCAATCCGTGCTCCTCCTGCCCGGTCAGCAGGTTCGCAGTCCGGACGATCGCGCCGGTGAGGGGGGACAGGAGACGCATCGCCGGCCGGAGGACCGGTACGGCAGCGCGCGCCAGGCGGTCTGCCTGCCTGCACGCTATTCCGTTGGGCGCCAGTTCCACGAAGACCAGCGCCAGGGCGGTCATGACCAGCGTGGCCGTTGCTGCGGCCGGCAGGGACCGGCCAAACACCGGCGCCGCCGCCAGCGCAGCCAGGACGGCTGCAAGCACCGTGAATACCGTCCGGACGACGAGCATGGCCGCATGCAGGCGGTCCCGGTCGAGCGTCAGGGCGAGGACCGCAGCGGCGCGGGGGTCGCCCCCGTCGGCCTGCTCGCGCAGATGTCCCTTGTCCGCGTACAGGACGGCGCTCTCCGCGGCGGTGGCGCAGGCGGCGACGAGCAGGCTCACCGCGGCGCCCAGGAGCAGGGGCCAGAATGCGGCTATGAAGGATGCAAAGGATTCCATGGTCGCCCGGAGCGCGCTGTTGGGAGGACGCGGACGCAATGCGCCCTGCACGTCGTCTAGCCGCAACCCGCGTTGCTCAGGCTTTTTCTCCTGTCACCCGGACCACTTCGTCGAAGGTCGTTTCGCCCCGGAGCATCTTCTGGACCGCGGCCGCGCGCAGCACGACCATCCCGTCCGCGATCGCGGCCTTCCGGACCGCCTCCGCGTCGGCCTTGTCCCGGATCAAGGCACGGATGCCGTCGTTTATCTCCATGATCTCGAAGATTCCCGTCCTGCCCTGATAGCCCGTCCCGCGGCACTGTGGACACCCGGTCCCGTACTTCACCGGGATCGGGTGGTCGGCGGACCACGCAAGCCCCACGGTCTCCGCCTCCTCGTGCGACAGCACGGCGGTCGCCTCGCAGTTATGGCAGATCTTCCGCACCAGGCGCTGGGCCATGATGCCGATGACCGTCGAGGAGATGAGATAGGACGGAACACCGAGGTCCAGCAGGCGCGTGATGGTCCCGGGTGCGTCATTCGTATGGAGCGTGGAGAAGACGAGATGGCCGGTAAGCGCCGCCTGGACGGCATTCTCCGCCGTCTCGAGGTCCCGGATCTCGCCCACCATGATAATGTCCGGGTCCTGGCGCAGGACCGTGCGGAGGGTGCTGCCGAAGGTGACCCCGATCTGCGGCTGTACGCTCACCTGGTTGAACTGGTCATGGACCATTTCGATGGGGTCCTCGATCGTGATGACGTTCACCTCGGGCGTCGCCACGTTCCGAAGGGCCGAATAGAGGGTGGTCGTCTTGCCGCTGCCCGTGGGACCCGTAACGAGCAGGATGCCGTGGGGCCGCGCGATGAAGCTGCGGAAGAGCTCATACTCGCGGGGCGCGAAGCCGAGTTCTTCGAGATCCTGGAGGAGGATCTCGGGATCGAAGATCCGGACCACCACCTTCTCGCCGAAGGCGGTCGGCATGGTGGAGACGCGCAGTTCCACCTCGCGCGACTTGTATTCCGTTTTGATCCTTCCGTCCTGCGGCCGCCGCTTCTCGGCGATGTCCATGCGCGACAGCATCTTGATGCGCGACACAAAGGCGGGGTGCACGGCCTTGGGGATCCGGTTGATCGTCGTGAGTATGCCGTCGATCCGGATGCGCACCTCGCTCGCGTCGCGTTTCGGCTCGATGTGGATGTCGCTCGCCCGCTGGTCGAAGGCGTAGCGGAACAGGAACTCCACGGCATTCACAATGTGCCGGTCCGTGGCCTCGATCTCGGACACGGACTTCATCTTCACGAACTGCTCGAGGTTGCCGAGATCGACCTCGGCGCCCGCCTCTTTCGCCGCGGCAGTCACGGAATACCGAAAACCGTAGAACTCGGTGATGATCTTGACGATGTCGGTCTTGGGGGCGACGACGCGCTTGACCTTGTATCCCATCCGCTCGACGCTCTCGACGACCTCGATGTTGAAGGGATCGGCCACGGCAAGGGTGATGCCGTCGTCGTCGCGGTCAATGGGGATGGAGAGGCTCCGCCGCGCAAAGGCGCGCGGCAAGATGCCCGTGACGATCTCGGGGTTGAGCTTCAGGGGATCGATCTTCCGGAAGGGGAGCCCGGCGCTCCGGGCCACGGCCTCGCTGATTGCATCCTCGGTCAGGGACCGGCCGCCGGGGAGCTCGAGATTCAGCGACGCCACCATCTCGACGGCAGAGACCTCGTTCTCGAGATGCACCCTGCCCCGCGAGAGGGTCTCCCCGCGCGCCTTCAGCACCTTCATCCGCTGCACGTCCTGTTTGGCCGTGATCTCCCGGGCCTGCTCGGGCGTGAGCGCGCCTTGCCGCACGAGGATATCGCACAGCAGATCGGTCGTGAGTTTGGTCATCGTTTTGCCGGATGCGGCCATCCGCGCGCAGCAATCCGTCCGCTGCGTCGGAGAGATCGATAAAAAAGGCCCCCGCTCACCAGGGGGGCCGTAGAGAAAACGTGAACAACGCCGGGACCGTCCGTAGTCTTACTTCTTCGCCGGCAGCCGGTGGTGGATCGGAGCAGGGGCCTTCGGGGCCTGCTTCACCGGGGCCGGAGGCGCCGGGGCCGGTGCAGGCTGCGGTGTCACGGCGGGCTGGGGCGGAGGCGGCGGGGTTTCGGATTTCTTCTCGCAGCCGACAGCAAGAACTGCCATAACGAATGCCAACGCCAGAATGAGTGCAATGATTTTCTTCACCGGTGTTCACCTCCTTTCGGGTCCGTCTTCGCTTTCGGATCGGCAGACTGACCCGCGGGTTCACATGATCCGTGTCGCCACGGACCGCGTCACGGTCAGTTCCTTGACCTTCTGTCCCAACTTCTCCGCCAACACCATCTGCTGCTCCTCGTTCAGACGCAGCCGGAAGACGCGCAGCTTGTTCAGCGAGCGCTTCGTAATATAGATCTCGCGCAGCTCGAAACCGATCTGCTTCTTGATGTCCGATGTCTGCTGCGGCGTAAGTTCAAGCTTGACGATCTCTTCCATACGATGCCCCCTAGCGTGCGATTATAGGCCCTTCCCGGCGAAAATTCAAGTGCTTTTTGGGTGTGTTCCCGGGTCACCTGCCAGCCGATACCAGCGCACGTTCGAGGAAGGGGACTGCATCCGCGACAACCACCTTCTCGACGCGACCGGTCCCCCGCTCCTTCACCTCCACCCGGCCCTCGCGGAGATTCTTCTCCCCGATGACCACGCGCCACGGCACGCCGATGAGGTCCGCGTCCTTGAACTTGACGCCCGCACGCTCGTCGCGGTCGTCCATCAGCACTTCGAAGCCCTTCTCCTCCAGGGCAGCGTACATCTCCTCGGCGACGTCCAGGGAATGCCGGTCCTGCACGTTCACGGGAACGATCAGGACCTGGAAGGGAGCAATGGCGAGCGGCCAGATGATGCCGTCCTTGTCGTTTCCCTGCTCGATCGCGGCCGCAGCGATGCGTGCTGGCCCGATGCCGTAGCTCCCCATGATGAGGGGCTTCTCGTTCCCCTGCTCATCCAGAAAGGTCGCCTTGAGCGGCACGGAATACTTCGTGCCGAGTTTGAAGATGTTTCCGATCTCGATCACCCGCTCGATGCGGAGCGGCTTGCCGCACTGCGCGCAGGCGTCGCCCGCCGCAGCGGTATGAATATCCGCAAACTCCACGTCGCCCAGCTGTGCCGCAGCGGTCACGCCCTTCACGTGGAACCCTTCCTTATTCGCACCGGCGATATAGGTCCCGGTCTTGAGCACGGGATCGGCGATCTTCCGCACCCGGTGGTTCATGGGGCCGATGAACCCGGCAGGCACCCCGAGCGCCGCCTTCACCTCGTCCCGCTGCGCAGGCCGGTGCGGCCCGATGAGCTTCACGAGCTTCTTTTCATGCAGCGTCTGATCGCCCCGCACCAGCGCAAGCACCGGCCCCGCGTCCGCCATCACGAGGATGGATTTGAGCAGGCGGTCCGGCGTGACCTTCAGGAACCGCGTCACCTCCTCGATGGTACGCCGCTCAGGTGTAGCGATCTCCTCGAAAACATCGTTCGTCGCGATCGAGGGTTTCGGAATCGACAACGCCAGCTCCGTGTTCGCCGCATATCCGCAGGAATCGCAGAGCGCGACGTCGTCCTCGCCCGCTGCGGACGGCGCCATGTACTCGTGCGCCATACTTCCGCCCATCATGCCCGTGTCGCTCTGGACCACGAAGAACCGGATGCCGCAGCGCGCGTAGATCTTCTTGTACGCCTCGAGATGAAGCTGGTACGACCGGTCCAGGCCCTCCTCGTCCGCATCGAAGCTGTAGGAGTCCTTCATGGTGAACTCCCGGGTCCTGAGCACGCCGCTCTTGGGCCTCGCCTCATCGCGGAGCTTGGTCTGGACCTGGTACCAGATCTGCGGCAGCTCACGGTAGGAGCGGATCTCGTGCGCCGCGAGCCAGGTCATGGTCTCCTCGTGGGTCATGGCCAGGCACATGTCGCGGCCGCCGCGGTCCTTGAGCCGAAACATCTCGTCGCCGATGGCGTTCCACCTGCCGGTCTGCTGCCAGACCTCCGCGGGGTTCAGGATCGGCATGGACACTTCCTGCGCCCCGATGGCGTTCATCTCCTCCCGGATGATCCGGTTGATCTTCTCCAGCACCCGGATGCCGAGGGGCAGGTAGCTGTACAGTCCCGCCGCGAGCTGGCGCACGAACCCGGCGCGCACCATGAGCTTGTGCGACACCGCCTCGGCCTCGGACGGGGCCTCCTTGACGGTGGGAATGAACATCCGGGAATAACGCATGGAACCTCCCTCATACTGCAGGAGCCAGAAATCAGAATGCAGGAGACAAATGGCACGATGGCGCCTACTGGTTACTGGCTTCGGCCTCCTGACTTCTCTCCGCCACGATCTTTTCCACCTCGCGGACCAGCACGTCCGCCAAGTCCTTCTCGTCGAACTTCTTCACGATCTCGCCGCGCCGGAACAAGAGCCCCGCGCCCCTGCCGCCGGCGATCCCCACGTCCGCCTCGCGCGCTTCGCCCGGGCCGTTCACGACGCATCCCATGACCGCGACCGTGATCGGCGCGGCAATGTGGCTGAGCCGCCGTTCCACTTCCTCGGCAAGGCCGATGATGTCGATCTCGGTCCTGCCGCAGGTGGGACAGGAGATGATATTCACCCCGCGCTGCCGGATCTTGAGGGACTTCAGGATCGTATGGGCGACGCGCACTTCCTCCACGGGATCGGCCGTGAGCGACACCCGTATCGTGTCCCCGATGCCCTCGGCAAGCAGGATCCCGAGCCCCACGCTCGACTTGATCGTGCCCGAGAAGAGGGTGCCCGCTTCGGAGATGCCGATGTGGAGCGGATAGTCGGACTGTTCGGCAAAGAGGCGATAGGCCGCAACGGTGGCCAGTACGTCCGACGCCTTGAGCGAAACCTTGAGGTTCCCGTATCCCAGGTCTTCCAGGATACGAACATGACCGAAGGCGCTCTCCACGATCGCTTCGGGCGTGGGACGACCGTACTTCACCAGAAGGTGCTTTTCGAGCGATCCGGCGTTCACCCCGATCCGGATCGGGATATTCCGCTCCCGGCAGGCCGCAACGACCTCGGCGACCTTTTCCCGCGCGCCGATGTTCCCGGGATTGATCCGGAGACCGTCCACGCCCTGCCGGATCGCTTCGAGCGCCAGCGTATGGCTGAAGTGGATGTCCGCGATCAGCGGCAGGGATGCGCCTTTTTTGATCGTGCCGAGCGCCCTCGCCGCATCCTCATCCGGCACGGCGAGCCGCACGATCTCGCACCCGGCGGCCGCGAGCCGATGGATCTGGGCAAGCGTCGCGGCGGGATCGCGCGTGTCGGTATTGCACATGGACTGGACCGCCACGGGCGCCCCGCCCCCGATCGGGACGTCGCCGACAAAGATCTTCCTGGTCTTTTTTCGCGGGATGAGGGAATCCATCGGAACGCCGTTCGTACCGGAGCAGTCGTGAAGGATACCGAACCTTTCCGGGGTCGCTGCCGTTATTTGCTGAAAAAGACGCGCATCACGTCGTTATAGGACACCACGGCGATCAGGGTGATCAGGACGGCGGCCCCGATGCTCTGGGCGCGCTCCATGACCGCGCGGCTGAGCGGTTTCCCGCGGACCGCCTCGATCGCGAGGAACAAGAGCAGGCCGCCGTCGAGGACCGGGATCGGCAGGAGGTTCAGGATGCCGAGCGAGATGCTGATCATGGCGAGGAGCGACAAAAAGGAGGAGAAGCCCGCGGCAGCGGCCTTGCCGGACAACTCCGCGATCATCACGGGTCCGCCCAGGGTCTTGATCGAGAGCTGGAGCAACACCAGCTTCTTGAGCGTCAGGAACGTGATGTCGATGAACTCCAGGGTCTTGTCGAACCCGAGCCGCAGCGAATCGGCCAGCCCGTAGCGGTGGAACTCCAGCTTTATCTGCGGCTCGACCCCGACAAGATACCTGCCGTGGCTCCTGACCGGGGTGACGGTGAGCGTCTTCGTCTCGGTCCCGCGCAGGACGGTGAGCGTGAGCGTCCTTCCCCGGCTCTTCCGGATCAGCGTGGAGAACTGGTGCCAGTAGGCGATCGGTTTGCCGTCCACCGCCGTGATTTGGTCGTTCGTGCGCAGACCCGACGCGGAGGCGGGCATCCCCTTGAGCACCCCGCCCACCACGACCGGGATCGCCGGTGCGATGCCTGCGTCGCCCACATGCTGCTCGGGGTCCAGCTTGGGACGCAGGGTCAGGGCGCGGCGTTCGCCCTTGCGGTCCACCACGACGCTGATGTCGGTGTCGGGATTCACGGCGATCAGCATCTCGACCTTTTCCCAGTCCGTGACCACGCTCCCGTTCATCCGTTCGATGACATCACCGGCCTTGATGCCGGCGTGCTCCGCCGGCGAGCCGGGTTCCACGAGTCCCACCCGCGCAGCGCCCAGCGTATAGGTGCCCGCCAGGAAGATCAGGGGGGCAATGACGAAGGCAAGCGCGATGTTCGTGAGCGGACCGGTCGCCGCGATCACGGCGCGCTGCCACACGGGTTTGGACTGGAACTCGTCGGACGCCCCGGTCGGCTCCTCGTCGGGGTTTTCCCCCGCCATCTTCACGAAGCCGCCGAGCGGGAGCCAGGACACCACATACTCCGTATCGCCCCATTTGAACCCGGCAAGCTTGGGCCCCATGCCGAGCGAAAACTTCTCGACCCGCACGCCCGCCCATTTCGCCATGATGAAGTGGCCGAACTCGTGTACGAACACGAGGATGCCGATCACGATCAGAAAATACACCAGGGTCATCAGTACTCCTTACGGGGTGGATCTCCGGGCCCGCGCTTAGGCCCCGCGCGTCACGGTCGTGACGATCTTTTCCGCTTCCTGCCGCGCCCAGTGGTCCGCCGTGAGCGCGTCCTCCACGGTCCGGACGGCAACGGGGACATGGACATCCATGACCTCCCGGATCACGCGCGCGATATCAGGGTACCCGATCCGTTCGTCGAGAAAGTGCCTGACCGCGATCTCGTTCGCTGCCGAGAGCACCGCCGGCATGCTGCCTCCGGCACGCAGGGCGTCAAAGGCATATCCCAGACAGGGGAAGCGGGACGGGTCCGGCTCGGCGAACGTGAGCGTTCCGATCGCCGCGAGGTCCAATGCGGGCGATGCGTCGGCGAGCCGTTCGGGATAGGACAGGGCATAGGCGATCGGCCCCTTCATGTCCGGCATGCCGAGCTGGGCCACGAGCGCTCCGTCCCGGTATTCGACCAGCGAATGCACGATGCTCTGGGGATGGACGAGCACCGCGATCCGCTCCGGCGGGATGTCGAAGAGCCACCGCGCCTCGATCACCTCAAGCCCTTTGTTCATCAGGGTGGCGGAATCGATCGTGATCTTCCTGCCCATGCTCCAGTTGGGATGCCGGAGCGCCTGGGCCGGGGTCACCTGCGCCAGGTCCTCGGGCGAGGCGTCCCGGAACGGGCCGCCCGAGGCCGTCAGGATGAGCCGGTGCACATCGGCACGGGTGCCGGCCTGCAGGCACTGGAAGATGGCGCTGTGCTCGCTGTCCACGGGCAGGAGCCGCACGCCGCGGTTCCTGACCTCGTCCATCACGAGTTCCCCGGCCGTAACGAGCACTTCCTTGTTCGCGAGTGCGATGTCTTTGCCTGCCCGGATCGCCGCCACGGTCGGAACGAGACCCGCGGTCCCGACGATCGCCGAGACCGTCATGGTCGCTTCCTCCGCCGCCGCGACCCGGATCATGCCCGGGACCCCGGAAAGGATGGTGACGGGAAGATCGGCACAGGCGTCCCGGAGGGCGGCTGCAGCATGGTCCGCGACGACGGACACCAGGGACGGACGGAACCGGCGCACCTGGCGTTCGAGCTCCTCGATATTGTTGCCCGCGGCGAGCGCGACGACCTTGAACCGGTCCGGGTACTGCGCCGCGACCGCGAGCGTCGAGCGGCCGATGGAGCCCGTGGAACCGAGGATGGCAAGTGCCTTCAACTGCGGCCTCCAGCGCTGCGGGTCACCGCAGCGTAAGATAGCAATAGAGCACCGGCGCAGCGAACAGCATGCTGTCCATCCGGTCGAGGATGCCGCCGTGGCCCGGGATGATCCTGCCGGAATCCTTGACGCCGGCCGATCGCTTCAGGAGGGACTCCGCGAGATCGCCTGCCGTGCCGACCAGCGTGAGGAGCAGCGCAAGCAGGACGATCTCCGCCGCACCGATCGGCGGCATGAACCAGGCCCGGCACAGAAGCCCCATGCCCGCCGATGCGATAAGGGCGCCGACGAGCCCCTCGACGCTCTTCTTGGGGCTTACCTTCTCATAGAGCCGATGCCGGCCGAAGGGGATCCCCACGGAATAGGCGCCGATGTCCGAGGCCCAGATGATGAAGTAGAGAAAAACGAGCCACTGCCTGCCGTCCGCGCCCGAGCGGATCGGGACCTGGAAGGCGAAGAGCGCCGCCACGGCGAAGATGCCGAGCAGCGTGGCCCCGGCATCCTCGAAGGCGCCGTCGACGGACCGGCGCGAGAAGAGCCGCGCTGCCAAGACGATTACCGGAGAGAGGGCAAGGGGAACGAGCCACCCGCCGCCGCGCACCAAGGGATGCGCGGCATCCAGGATCACGAGCACGCCGAGCAGGATGCCGAGTGCCATGTGCGGCCGGGCTCCCCGTGCCCGCGCCATGCGGTAAAACTCGTACTGCCCGATCGCCGCCGCAAGCGCGACCACTGTCGTGAAGTATGCCGGCGGCAACTTCCAGGCAACGAGGTAGAAGACCGGCAGGAACAGCACGATCGTGGCGATCCGCGTATACAGGTTGTTCCGCATGGCCTGTCCCCCCGTCCCGCGCGTCAGTGTCGCTCGCTCGCGTGCGCGAGCTGGTCCTGCGTCAGGCCGAACCGCCGCTGCCTGCCCTGGTAGTCGACGAGCGCGGCCCAGAGGTCCTGGTTCTCGAAATCCGGCCAGAGGGTGTCCGTGAAGTACAGCTCCGCGTAGGCCGCCTGCCAGAGAAGAAAATTGCTGATACGCTTCTCGCCGCTCGTGCGGATGATCAGGTCCGGATCGGGCAGGCCGGCCGTATCGAGATAGGCGGAGAACTGCGAATCCGAAAGCCGCTCCAGATCGCACCCTGCCGCGTGCATCCGCCGGATCGCCTCGATGATCTCCCCCCGACCTCCGTAGGACAGGGCCAGGTTCAGCACCATCCCCCGGTTCCCGGCGGTCTCCGCCACGGCCAGGTCGACCCAGCGCCGGGCGGCCTGCGGAAGCCGCTCGATCCTGCCGCTCACGCGGAAGCGGATGTCGTTCTCTTTCATGGTTGCGATCTCGGCCTTCAGGAAGGTGCCGAGCATATCCATGAGAAACCCGACTTCCTGGCGCGGCCTGCCCCAGTTCTCGTCCGAAAAGGCATACAGGGTCAATACGGCGATGCCGAGTCTCCGGCATTCCTCCGTGATCCGGCGGACCGTCTCGGTCCCCTTCTTATGCCCGGCCACGCGGGGCAGCCCCCGCTGCAGGGCCCAGCGCCCGTTCCCGTCCATGATGATGGCAACATGCCGGGGAAGACCTTCCCGTTCCGGTTCTTTGATCTGCCTGTGCCTGCGCTCCATCTTCTCGTCATCCTGCCGCGCTACTGCGGCGTAAAAGCCCGTACCCGAATGGCATCCCGCGCGAAAAGACCGCCGGGAACGCACACCAGGCCGAGCAGCCGGTCGCCCCCGGTGGCGCGAGCAAACTGAACATCCCGAACCGCACCGGCGATGCTGACGGACCAGCGTTCATCGAGCCGCGTCCCGTTCCACCCGAGGCCCACGATCGCCGCGCTGCTGTATTCCCCGCCGAAGTTTTCCCCGCCGTTCTTCGGCAGTACAACCTCTTCCCCGCCGCCCCCGTCCCGCGTGATCGCCAGAACCCTGCCCGGGATCCAAACGCGGTAAGAGCGGTCTGCTTCCGCAGCCGGCTGGGAGAGGACCGCGGCGATGCCGGTCACCGGGAGGGTCACCGTGGTCCCGACCGAAGGATACCGCTCCTGGCTCTTCCAGAGCAGAACGTCCCGGGAATAGACGAGCAGGTGGTCCGTGGCGTCGAGCGCCACGAGCAGCGGCCGCGCCTCGCCCAGGTTCGCGATAACGAATCCGTAGAGCCCCACGCCGTCAGGCAGCGGGAAATCGGCGCCCGGTACGTAGCCGCCGTCCTTCCAGGTATAGCGCCGCACCGGTCCGGTATAGAACGTCCGGGGATCATAGGCGCGGCCGATCAGCACCGCCCCCTCGCCGGGAAGCGAAAGGGTACGGAAGAAGAGGGGCAGCTGGGCGATGCGCCGATACACCCCCTCCTGAAACTCGTAGACCGATGAGGAGACCGACCCGTTCCGCATGGCGGTCACGAACAGCTCGGGCCTGCCGTTCCCGTTGATGTCCGCGGCGTCGAGATTCATCTGTACGACGGCGTCGTCCGACGGCGGCGCCGGCTCCGCCCACTCCTCGCTCCAGCCCGACGCATCCCGGTGGTAGATATGGATCCGCCTGCCGTCCGAAAAGACGTACTGCTGCGTCCCCTTGCCTTCGAAGTCCGCGGCGATGAAGAGCCGGGCGTCGAAAGGCAGGTCCTGGGTACTTCCCGCCTCCTCCCGGACCGGCGCGAAGAACGGTTCCACATCCGTGACGGGCACCGTTTTCGACCGCAGGTCGAGCAGGGCCGTGATCGTATCGATCAGCCGGGCGTCCTTGGTATAGAACAACTTGACCGTCGTCAGGTATTGCCCCTTCTCCGCCGGGTAGATCCCCACCGCCGCCGCGACGTCCGCAGAGACCGCGGTCCCCAACGCGCTGATCAGCGAGGCGTCGCGTATGGAACGGCCCTGCAGGAACGACGCGACCTTGTCCGCAGGCGCCAACGCGAACCTGCCGGAGGCGTCGAGCCGGTCGGCCAACCCCCGGATGATCTCCGGATGATCGTCGTCGAGCGGCACGATCGCCAGGCTGATCTGCGCGGGCGAAATCCGGGCCTTGTCGCCCGGCTGCGGGTCCTTCAGACGGGTGAGGATCTGTGCCGTCGCCGTCTTCTGGGCCAGACCGGTCACGACCGCACTGCCGACCGCCTCCTCGAGGTGACCGATCACCGCACCGGTCACGGGATGGAGTATCTCCTTCCCCTTCCGCCAGAGCGAGAGCTCAATGCCGGACATGAGGCCGTCTTGCGAGCCGAGCGAGACGGTGATGCGGTCTCCCTGGACCGCCGTCACGGCGCCCTGGATCTTCGGGAAGTAGGCCGCGATCGCATCGGCGAGTCCGCCCACGGACGTGAACTCCCGGGCGCCCAGGCTCCGGTCGACGGCTCCTGCAGGGGCTGCGAAGACCAGAAACAGCGCTCCCAAGACCAGCAGTTTTTTCAAAGGAGAATGCATACCTAATACGTCCGTCACCGGAACGACACGTTGATCTCCGTCTCCCAGCGTCCCCCGGGCCCGATCGAGATTCTCCAGATCGGCATGACCAGCGAACTCTGGTACACCCGTTCGAACCCCGCCTCGGACTGGGACACCGTCTCGATCGGTCCGCGCCACAGGACCGCGGCCTGCGAGAACGAGAGGGCCACGGTGAGCGGCAGCCATTCGTCGACGAGCCGCACGCTCTCCACGTTGTTCGTCTCGCCCGCCGAGGCCAGGTGCCGCTTGTCGAGCCTATGGCCCGGAATGTCGTAATAGCGGTCCGGCGCGTTGCCGGCAAGCAGCGAAAAGTTGAACTCACTCCCGAAGGAGGCGTTCAGTTCCTCGCTGTTCAGGTTCCTGATCTCATAGCGTACGGCAAATCCGGGGTCCCCGGAACGCAGGACGATCTCCTTGCGCAGCCGCACGCTGCGGCCGTCCACCCGGCCGTCGCGCTCGAGCAGCAGCGCGGCACGCCCCTTCGCGGACGAAGATCGCGCCGTGTAGGCGCCGAGCACGAAGTCCCCTGCTTCGGCATATTCCGCCCGCAGAAAGCCCGCCAGGTCCGCTCCCGGGCCGAGGAAGTGATCGAGCAGAGAGCCGCGGCGGTACCAGTCGTACTGGAGGCGATGCTGCAGGCCTTCTTCCTTCGCGGCGACCAACTCGTGAATGGTCTTGGCGCCGCCCTCGCCCCCCTGTCCCGCGTGTTCCTGCGCCAGCCGCAGCAGCTTCTCGTGGTAGCCCTCGCGTCTGCGCGTGAGCGTATTGCCGACGTTGAAGAACCGCGGCTTCCAGTCCAGCTCCGCGATCCTCCCGCCGTCCGTGGGATCGACGAAGAGGTTCAGGAGCTCCGAGTTCAGCATGACCTCTTCATGCCCGTCCCGGTCGAAATCACCGCGCTCGGTCCGGAGCCATGCCGGCGCGCTGCGCCTGCTCCCGGCCGGGGATGTTGCAGCCGCGTCGGCCAGGGATTCCGCACGAAGCAGGTGTTCGTAGATCGCGGAGCGCAGGTGCGGCAGATAGAGCCCGCCGAAGATGCCGTGCCAGTAGGCGTCGTTGCACTGTGCCTGGTAGAGATGGTCCTGCATCTGCGCGGCGGTGGTACTTCTTTTCCCGCCCCGTCCGGCCGGGGCCGCCGACGCCTCGCGCACCTTCCGGCTGACCATCAGCATGCGCTTGTGCATGTGGTCGCTCTCGGGGTACTTGGCCAGGAAGTTCCTCCAGATGCCCCCTTTGAGAAAAGGCCGGACCTTCTCGAACCCGGGTGCGCTCCGCGCCGTCTCAAGGGCCTGCTCGTACTCCAGCATGGCGCGCGTGGGGAGCGACCACTCCCCCATCTCCATGTACGAGGCGGTGGGGAGATAGATACGGCCGCGCGGCGGTTCCGCGGCGGCGTACGCGGCGAAGGTCGTCGTTTCGAGCCAGTCCGCGTTCTGCTCCAGGAGCGTGAGAAACCGTTCGAGCCAGCCCTCCTCGTACACGGTGCGATAGGTCTCGGGCCAGATGCCGAACTTCTCCCCGTCGTCGGCCATGACGATCAGCCGGTTGCGACCCCCGGTGCGAAGCCGGGAGAGGAACTCCACCGTCTCCTCGGGCGGATGGAACGGGATGAGGTACCGCAGCCGTTCGTTGCCCGGGAACACCCTGAGGACCCCGTCCTGCTCTTCCGTAAGATAGCAGCCGTCAAGCTCGTCGTCGTGCAGCCCCGCCATCTTGAAGTGGAAATCGTCGACCACGATATGGCCGACGCCCGCGGCAGCGAGGAATTTCGGCAGGTGCGGTTCCCAGACGCGCTCGGCCAGCCACATCCCCGTGGCCTTGGTTCCCAGGGTCCGGTGGAGATACGCGGTGAGCGCCCGAATCTGTCCAACCTTGTCTTCATCGGGCAAGACGGCCAGGATCGGCTCGTAGAAACCGCCCGTCAGGACCTCGGCCCTGCCCGCGGCGATCACCGAACGCAGCAGGTCGAGAAACTCGGGATGGCGCTCCTCGAAAAACCGATAGAGGACGCCGGTATAATGCAGCACGACCTTGATCCGCGGATGCCGCTCCAGGGTTTCGAGAAAGGGGAGATAGGCCTTCCGGTACGCTTCTTCCGCGACGAAATCGAAATTGCCGACAGGCTGATGGTTGTGAATGGCAAAGATGAATTGCACGTTCGGCATCTGTCCGGCGCCCTAGTTGTCCCGTCCGCGCAGCCAGCGGCCCGGCAACGGACATGGGATGAGATATTAGCCCCCAAGGTGCGAAATGTCAATGCAAAACCGGGGAAAGCGCCGTCATGCGGCGTGCGGACGCGCTCTGGTCGAGGTTCCCGCGGACCGGGCCGTGGGGCGCAGTTACAGTTTCAGCTTCAAGAACAACCCCAGGGCCTTGTCCGAGTAGCGGATGTGATTCTTGAGCCAGTCCACCAGGAGCTGGTTCGCATCCTCGATCAGTTCCTTGCTCGGCCCCTCCTGCAGGGAACGGTCCTTCAGTCTGCCGAAGCCCTTGACGAACTGCTCGTGCTGGGCCTTGTGCTGCGACGTGCTGGAGTAGCCGAACTTGTCCATGTAGCGCTCTTCGTTGCCGAAGTGGAACACGACGTAGTCCGCCAGAAACTGGATGACCTGGCTGATCTCCTGAACAGCCTTTCCCTGCTGCCACGCCGTGATGAGGGAGTCGATGCGTTTGAACAGCTCCTTGTGCTGGTCGTCGATCTCGGAAACGCTCGTTGCCAGATCGGGGGTCCACTCGATAGCCATCGTTCATGTTCTCCTTTCGTGGTGATCGGATCGATGCGACCTACTATACCATAAAGGACCGCGCACGATCCAGTCCTTTCGGGCGCTACTCCACCACCCAGATGGCGCAGTTCTGCGCCTCGTGGATCAGTCGGCTCGACGTGCTGCCGAAGAGGAATTCCTCGGTCTTGGACTGGCGGCGGCGACCGACGACCACGGTGCAGCATGCCAGATCGCAACGCGTCTCGAGGATCGCGTCTGCCAGGGACGCGGCCTCGCCCACGCAGGACCGGGTATGGACCTTCTCTGCGGGGAACCCGGCCTGCACCAGGATGGTGCGATAGCGGCCCAGGAGGGATTCAGCCGCAACGGACCGTTCCCGGAGCCAGGCGGTCCGTTCCTCCTCCCCTTCGAGAAAGTCTGCTTCCGGTGCGGGGACCACGGTGAAGAGCGTTGCCTGAAAACCCGGGAACCCGCCCAGGATGTCCGCCACGTACAGCACGGCACGCTTCGCGCTCTCGCTCTCGTCCACGGCGATCAGCAGGTGCTTGTCCTGCGGCTGGGGTGCGGCGGTATCGGTCATGCCCCTTCTCCTGCGGCCCCGCGGTCACGGGCCGTTGCCGAGATCCTTGCGCGCGGCCCGGAGGTCCGCGAGAAACTCGCCCGTCTCCGCATAGAAGAGCGGCGCCCCCCGGGAAAAGTGCATGAGCACGCGGTTGAGCGATGCGGGCACGTAGGGGTAGATCTTGCGGAGATTGGCCACCCGGTTCCGGAACACGATGTTCAGATCGTCCTCGGTCAGCCGGTCGAGCAGGCCGGGGTCGTCGCGCAGCAGCCGGTACGGGGTGATGTCTCCGCGGCCGACGAGAAAGAGCAGGATATTGCCGAGGCCGAAGAGGTCATACCCGAAGCGGCTCACCCCGTGCTGGTAGTTGAAATCGAAGTCGATCCACCGGTAGCGGCCCGTCGCCGCATCGCGGATCACGTGGTCCCGCCGGATGTCTCCGTGCTTCTCGCCGTGCTCGTGCAGGAAGCGGATGGCCTCGACGATCCCGAGGAAGTCGTCGAAGAGCGTCGGGAACCGGTCCCGGAAGTACTCCCCGTGGGTCCCGGCCGTTTCGAGCGTCACCTGGTCGAGCGCCCTCCCCCTGATGTAATCGAGGATGCGCAGCTCGTTCCCCGCGGAATCCCGCACCGTTTCGCCCTGCATGAACTCCGGCCGTCCCCGCACCAGTTCGAGGATGCGCGCCTCCTTGCGGGGGCTCCGGACGCATTCGAAGACCAGGTCCCCGATCCGTGCCGTAAAGCGTTCCCGGAATGCCCATTTCAGGACCTTCACCTGGCCGGTCACGAGGTCGCGCGCACGCTTGACCCAGAACTTCTGCTCGTCCTCCAGACCGAACCTGCCCTCCCGCTCGTTGTTCCGCACCAGATAGGGAACGCCCCGGAGTACGACCACATCATCGTAATCGACGCGAAAGAAATCAGTCGTGTCCTGCACGCGTACGCGCTTCGGCACGCGCTCGCGTGGAAGCCACCGGCGGATCATGCGCAGGAGGTCTCTTTCCGAATACCCGCCGTCGTCAACCGCCATCTGCCCGCTCTCCCTTCACAATTATACCAGACCGCCTCCCGGCGACGCCCGTTTTTCCCTTGACTTTTCGGGCAGAGAACGCTACTTTTCCCCATATCGTCCCCATATTGATCCCGCCGGTTCGATTGCGGGGTTGCGGCCGGCGCCCGGAGGCCTTGCACCGTTCATGGCGTACCAGATCAAGCTCGAAATCTTCGAAGGTCCCCTGGACCTCCTCCTCCACCTCATCCGGAAACACGAGCTGGACATCACCGACATCCCCATCGCCCTCATCACCCAGCAATACCTCGAATACCTCGAGCTCATGAAGAGCCTGGACATCGAGATCGCCGGCGAGTTCCTCGTCATGGCATCCACGCTCGCCCACATCAAGTCGCGGATGCTGCTGCCGCCCGACCCCGACGGCGCCGGGGGGGACGAGGAGGGCGCTGACCCGCGCGAGGAGCTGGTCCGGCGGCTGCTCGAATATAAGAGCTTCAAGGAAGCGGCAGGGGGTCTCGAAGAGCGGGAGGACCGGTGGTCGCAGGTCTATACGCGGCCGGCCGATGCCGCGCCCGCTCTCCCGGTCCCGGAGGACGAACCGCTCCTTTTCGACTTCCACCTCTTCGACCTGCTCGCGGCGCTCAAGGAGGTCATGGCGCGCGTCCCCGACGCCGCGCTCGAGATCAACGCCGAGACCGTCTCGATCACCGAGAAGATCTCCCTGATCCTGGCGCGGCTCGAGACGGCCGACAGCGTGCTCTTCACCGAACTTTTCGACGGCAGCACGTCCAGGGTCCAGGTGATCGGGACCTTCCTGGCCATCCTGGAGCTCATCAAGACCCGGGTGGTCAAGGCCTTCCAGGTCGAGGAGTTCGGCGCCATCAGGATCATGAAGGCGGTCGCTGAGACGCGCCCGCAGGATACGGCCACGGGGAGCCTGTTCGGGTAGCGGCGGGTCGGCGCCGCATACGCCGGCCGTTGCCACGTCGGATCATCTATGAAGCCCGATATCAAAGCGCTCGCCCGGGAAAAGAAATTCGGCGAGATCGAAAAGGCGGTCTACGCGGACCGGACGCTCATCGCCGAACTCGTAGCGCTTTTGGCGGAACGGGACGGCGACCTCAGGTCGGGCATTCTCAACCTCCTGTCGCGCGTAGGGTTCGACTATCCGAACGACACCCGGCCGCACCTGCCGGCCCTGATCGCGCTTTTGGACGACCCGGACCTGTTCGTCAAGATCGACGCGGCGAACGCCGTCGGCAACCTGGGCTTCACCTTCCAGGACTCGGCCGCAGCAGCAGCGCCGAAGCTCCAGGCCCTGCTCGATCACGAACAGAGCCTGATGCGCCGCGAGGCCGCCTATGCGCTCGGGAACATCGGCTTTGCCCATCCCGACCTGGTGCGGGACACGGTCCCGCGTCTGATCGCCATGCTCGGCGGAGGCGACGAGGACGAGCGCGAGGCAGCGGCCCACGCCCTCGGCAAGATCGGGATCAACGCGCCGGAGCTGATCCGCGGCATCCTGCCGAAGCTGGTGGAGGTGCTCGAGTTCTCGAAGGAGGCCACCTGCGGCGGCGTACTCTTCGCCCTGGGCGCCCTCGGCCTCCATTACCCGGCAGAGGTGGCGGTCCTCGTTCCGCGGCTTATGGGGTATCTGGAAAGCGGCCACCCCAACGCGGTCAAGAACGCGGTCGCGGCACTCGGCAACATCGGGAGCGGAAACCCGGCGCTCGTCAAGGAGGCGATCCCGAAGATCAGGGCGCTCCTCGAGACCGCGACGGACATCGATATCAAGATGAATGCCAAGGTGGCGCTCGGCAGGCTCGGCGAACCGGTGCTGTAGTACACCACCGGAGCAACCGCTGGGACCGGCACGGGCTGCAGCAGTGGCGCCCCCTTCGGCGGGAGCCAAGACGCGGGGCGGCAAGGGAATTCAGACTGCGAGGTTTTGCACTTGGAAGATCAGGAACTGAAGGCAGCGATCGAAGCGCTCCTCTTTGTCTCAACAGGCCCCCTGACCGTCGACCGGCTCTCGGGCATTTTCGAGGAGGAGGCGACGCCCGAGCGGATCAACGCACAGATCCAGGCGATCCGCCAAGAATACGACGACCGCGGTTCAGGCCTCCTCTTAGCCGAGGTCGCAGGCGGGCATCAGCTTGCCACGAAGCCCGAACTGGCGTCCTGGATCAGGAAGTTCAAGTCCGTCAAGACGTCGGCGAAGCTCTCCCGGCCCGCTCTCGAAACGCTCGCCATCGTCGCCTACAAACAGCCCATCACCCGCACCGAGATCGAGGCCATTCGCGGTGTGAACATCGGCGGGATCGTGCGCAACCTCATGGAGCGCCGCCTCGTGAAGATCGTCGGGAAAAAGGACGTCCCCGGAAAGCCCATGTTGTACGGTACGACGCCGGAATTTCTCCAGTACTTCGGCCTGAAGGACCTGGGGGCGCTGCCGACGCTCAAGGAGTTCCAAGAGCTCGAGGCGGGCGAAGAGATCATGGTGGAAGAGGCCCCGGCCGAAGAGGCGGGGGCGCCGCCGGGGCCGGGAGACGACGCCCCGGAAGCGATGCCCGTGGAGGAGAAGGCGGCGGGATGATCGAACTTCAGGAAGCCCTGCGCAAAAAGGAGATCTGGGCCGTGGGCGGGGGAAAGGGCGGCATCGGCAAGAGCCTGATCACCGGCAACATCGGGATTCATCTGTCCCGGCTCAAGAAGCGGGTCCTCCTGGTCGACGCGGACCTGGGCGGCGCGAACCTCCACACGACCCTCGGCATCGGCGTGCCGGAGATGACGCTCTCCGACTTCCTGAACCGCCGCGCAGAGACCATCCAGGAGGTCATCATTCGCACCAGCATCCCCAACCTGGATCTCATCAGCGGCGCCCAGGATTTCCTCGACGCCGCGAACCCCAATTTCGCGCAGAAGACCCGCCTCCTGCGCCACCTGGAGACCCTCGACGCCGATTTCATCCTGCTCGACCTGGGTGCGGGAACCTCCTTCAATATCCTCGACTTCTTCCTATTTTCCGACCACGGGATCCTGGTCGTGCTCCCCGAACCCACGGCCATCGAGAACGCCTACCGCTTCATCAAGAGCGCCTTTTACCGTCGCTTTAAGAAGGTCGTGGCCGACCAGAACATCAAGGACCTGATGGACGCGGCCATGGACCAGAAGAACGCCCTCGGCATCCGCACCCCCTTCGACCTGATCGAACGGGTCAAGCAGACCGAACGGGAAGTGGGAGAGATCCTCGAGCTGGAGGTCATGAAGTTCAAGCCGAAACTGGTCGTGAACCAGGTGCGGACCAAGAACGACATCCAGATCGGCTTCTCCATGAAGAGCGCTTGCCGGAAATATTTCGGCATCGACCTGGAATATCTGGGCTACGTGGAATACGACGACTGCGTCTGGCAGTCCATCCGGAGCAAGCGACCCCTGGCCGTCGAGTACCCCTATTCACGGCCATCGCGGTGCATCGAGCGCATCGTGCACAACCTGCTCCGGAAGGAGCAGCTTACGCTCAGCATGCTGTATTGATGTACGGCTTTTCCTGTCGCGGCGGGGCACGCAGGGGGCGGTCTCGATGAAAAACGTATACGACCTCAACTATTACGAACTCCTGGAGGTTTCTCCCGGCGCGTCCACGCAGGAGATCCACCGGGCCTACGAACGGGTCCGGCGCATCTACGAGCCGAACTCCATCGCGCTCTATTCGCTCTTCACGCCCGAAGAGACCGTTGTCATCCATCAGCGGATCGAGGACGCCTACCGTACGCTGATCTACGAGGAGAAACGCAAACGCTACGACGCCGAGCTGCAGCATCAGGGCGGCGGGACGGCCGTTTCGCCGCCCCCTTCCGAGCGGGCTCCCCAGGAGACCTACCAGCCCCAGCCGGTCCAGCCCCGCCTGCCGCTCCCGTCGGAAAACCGGTACCTGGCGCAGTCGACGTCCGACGAAAAAGAGATCCCTCCCCGCGAGCCGGCCGAATTCCATCCGCCCTTCACCGGCGAATTCACCGGACAGGCGATCAAGCTGCTGCGCGAGCAGCGCGGCCTGACGCTCAGGGACATCGCAGATGAGACGAAGATCAGCATCCGCTATCTCGAATCCATCGAAGAGGAATGCTTCAAAAAGCTGCCCGCCCGCCCCTATCTCCGCGGCTTCCTCGCAGGATACGCCACGGCGTTGGGATGCGCCCCGGACCGGATGGTGAACGACTACCTCAAGCGGTACGACGCGGCTATGCACCCGGCCAAGAGATAGTCGGCCGGCTGTCCCGTCGCCGCATCCCCCGAAAATACCCCGCCCCTGCCCTTTACATCAGACCCGTTTTTCATTATACTAGTGAGGAAGTGATTGCCTTACCATTTTTCCCGAAAGGAGGTGAGTCCATGAGGAAAGCTGTGATCTTCGGTCTCGTTCTGTGTCTCGGCCTGGCATACGGCATCGCACAGGCCCAAGAAGCGCCGGCTCCCGCACCAGCGGCGGCTCCGGCACCCGCACCGACGGCGAAGGCTCCGGCCGCGGCGCCAAGCCTCGACGTCGCGCGTATGGAGGTCGCCGGGGGGGTCCAAAACCGGGAGCCCGTGGGGATCGCGAATTCGTTCCCCGCGAGCACGCAAAACGTCTACTGCTATGTGGAACTGAAGAACGTGCCGCAGGACACCACCATCACGTACGTCTGGACGCTCGGTCTGAATGAGATGGCCCGCGTTACCCAGAATGTCAAGAAGTCCTGGCGGTGGCGGACCTGGTCGAGCAAGGCGATCGGCGGCATGAAGGGCAACTGGAAGGTGGACATACTGGACGCCTCGGGCGCCCTGCTCAAGTCCGCGACCTTCACGGTGCAGTAGCCGGCCCGGGTTGACCGAGCACCACGGAGATAAGACAAGAAGATGCAGCATGCATGCGCGGGGACGTTGCCCGCGCTTTTTTTATTTCCCGCGCATCGCCCCTGCGACCCGCAGTCCCTGCCTCACGCTGCGCGCCGCGCGGTCCTGCGCAGTTCCCGTTCCCGCCAGATCACGTAGATCGCCGGATAGATGATGAGCTCCAGAATGGTCGGGGTGACCACGCCGCCGATCATCGGCGCAGCGTCGCGAAGGATCGTAGGATGGTGAGGAAGGAGACCGCATGGAGCAGGGTTTGCAAATGGATTTTTCCGCTGCGTAGCGGTTGACGATTCCACGCGACGATCACGGGGAAAGGCGGGAAGACGA
>JBJKRX010000095.1:0-47439 GCA_046704425.1 Nitrospirota bacterium | reverse complement strand
GACCTATACGGGGTTCTTCTCCCTCATCGGCGCGCTGATCGGCATCGTGATCCTGGTGCTCTTGATCAAGGTGCTGCGGCGCAGGTCGAGCCGGAAGAAGTCCACGCTCCCCAAGTACCTCTTCAAGTCCTAGGCCGGACGGCCGCCGGCCGCGTCAATGCGCGGCCGTTGCCGTGTCCGTAAAGAGCCTCAGGTACTTCCCGTAGCCGTCCTTCTCCAGATCCTGTACGGGCACGAACCGGAGCGCCGCGGAGTTCATGCAATACCGCAGCCCCGTGGGGGGCGGTCCGTCCTTGAATACGTGTCCCAGGTGCGAGCCGGCGATCCTGCTGCGCACCTCCGTCCGAACGTGGAACCAACTGCGGTCCTCGCGGGTGACGACCGCATCCGGATCGATCGGCCTGGTAAAGCTCGGCCATCCCGTACCGGAGGCGAACTTGTCGAGGGAGCTGAAGAGCGGCTCCCCCGAAACGACGTCCACGTAGATGCCCGGTGCGTGGTTGTTCCAGTAGGCGTTCCGGAATGCCGGCTCCGTGTCGTTCTCCTGGGTCACCTTGTACTGCAGGGGCGTCAGCTCCTTCCGCAGCGCCGCGTCGGACGGCTTCACGAAACCGTCGCCCTTCCGTTCCGTTCGCATCGCATGCTCCTTCCCCCATACCTTCTCGAGATACTGGTCGCGTCCCGAATTGTACCGGTAGAACTTATAGCGCAGGGGGTTCTTCTTCCAGTAGTCCTGATGGTATTCCTCGGCGCGGTAGAAGGGGCCCGCGGGCCGGATCTCGGTCACGATGGGTTTGGAAAAACGGCCCGATCGCTCCAGCGCCTCTTTCGAAGCCTCGGCGAGCTTCTTCTGCTCGGCGTTCTCGTAGAAGATGGCGGTCCGGTAGGACTCGCCGCGGTCCACGAACTGCCCGCCTGCGTCCGTGGGATTGATCTGGTGCCAGAACACATCGAGCAGCTTCTGATAGCTGATCTTCGCGGGATCGTAGATGACCTCGACTGACTCCAGATGGCCCGTGGTCTCGGACGTTACGTCCGCGTAGGTCGGATCGACCGTATGGCCCCCGGTGTAGCCGGAAATGACCTGCTGCACCCCGTCCAGCTTCTCGAAGGGGGGCGTCATGCACCAGAAGCAGCCGCCCGCGAACACGGCCTTTTCCAGGTGCGGCTTGCCGGCCGCGCCCGCCGGGATCGTCATGAGCGGCAGGAACAGCAGCGTCCCGAGTATCAATTTGGTAATCATCGCGCATTCCTCACTTTCTCTTTAAAGTATACTCTTTCCCCGGCGCCCGTATGGCCCCCTAGTGCTGCAGGGTCTTGACGTAGGTGCCTGACTTCTTGAGCGACTCTTCCAGGTCCTTGACCGAAACGACCCGGGGATCGTACGTCACGGTATTGATCTCCTGAAAGAACCGGGTGCCTCGCTCTACCTTCCGGACGCCCGGAAGCCCCTGGAGCGCATCGTGGCCCTCGTCGTAGCAATGGACCGCGAAGACCGCCGTTGCGGTATGCACGGCCGGGGCGCCGGTCGCCGGGGCGGCGCGGACAATGCCGGACAGGATGAGCGCCAATGCCGCAATGAACACCGCGGTCCCGGTCCTGATCGTGTTTGGTTTCATGACGTGCCTCCTTTCGCTTCCCATCAAAAGCCAACCACAGAGGTCACGGAGCAAACCCCGTAGGGTGTGTACATCCTCTGTGCCCTCTTGCGTGCCGTCGTTCGGATGCTTACTCCATTCCGAAAGGGCAGCACACGGAGCGCTCTCCTTCCCTCGCACGAATTCATTTTTAACCCTCAGTACTCCGTGGCCTCCGTGGTTTCGCCCTTTTCTTTCGTGCTGATCCTACGATACCGCGCGAAGATCACGGGAAGGTCACGGCAGGATACTCTTTTCGTATGCGGGAAAGGCAGGGATTCAGGAGCGGGACCGGGGCAGGCTGAAACGGAAGGTCGTGCCTTCGGAAGGAGCGCTCGCGGCGTCGATGCCGGACCCGTGCAGCTCCAGGATCCGTTTGACGATGATCAGGCCGAGGCCGGACCCTGCGGCGCCGACGGCGCGTTCCTTGCGATTGAAGAGGCGCTGCAGGGTCTCGGGCGCGATCCCGGGCCCCGTGTCGGCAAGCGCGATCATGACGCGGTCGCCGGCAGGTTCCGCCGTAATCGTGATCGCCCCCCCGTGCGGGACGGAGCGGAGGGAGTTGTTGATCAGGTTCTCGAACAGCCGCTCGACGAGCCCGATGTCCGCGGAGACGTTCGGCAGGCCGTCCGGCGTGTTTGCGGAGAGGACGATCCGCTTCTCCTCGGCCGCAAGCCGGAACTTTGCAACGATGTCCTGCAGGAGCTCGGCGAGAGAGAAGGGCTCGGGACGGAGCGCGACGCCGGGCGCATCGAGCGTCGCCAGCGCGAACAGATCAGTGATGAGCGCCGCAAGCCTGGCCGCCTGCCGCATCGCGGTCTCGAGGTACTCGTTTTGCTCCGCGGGCGTGAGGGTCCCTTCCTTTATCTGGAGGGTTTCAAGGTAGCCCCGGAGCGAGGTGAGGGGGGTGCGCAGGTCATGGGCGATCGTCGCGACCAGCTCGCGGCGGTGCGCGTCCGCGTCCGTGAGGTCGCGGATCTGGGCCGCGATGCGGTCCGCCATCTCGCCGAAGATCGCGGCGAGCCGACCGATCTCGTCGTCTGTCCGGGGGATGTTGCCCGGGAACCGGGGCGGCTCGGTAAATCCCCCTTGCCGGAACCCCTCCATGGCCGCAGAAAGGCGGCGGAGCGGACGGGTCATGCGGTTGAAGAGCAGGAGCGCGGCAAAGAGGGCGAACAGGAGCCCCCCGGCCCCTGCCCAGAGCCCCAGGCGCAGGATATAGCTGCCCTGGAGCATGCCCGCCTCGGACGCGAAGGCCTCGCTTCCCAGGATGATGTAGAGATAGCCCTGGGTGCGGCCGTTCAGCGAGACAGGCGCGGCGGAGAACACCTTGGGGTGGGCGGGGTCGCGCGGGTCGTCGCCCAGCACGGGAAGTGAGGCATCGCCGGCCAGGAGGCGCTTGACGGGACCGAGCGCAACGGATCGGAGCTTCACCTTTCCCGGCGGCGCGGAGAACGAGAGGATCCGCCCGTTCCGGTCCAGAAGGTAGACCTCGATCGCGGGATTCGCGACCATGAGCAGGTGGAAGACGTCGTGCAGCGCCGTCTCGTCGATCCGGTCGTCTTTGAGCAGGACCTTCTCCGCGACCAGGTGCTGGGCCAGGATGCGGTTCAGCTTCTGGTTCACCTCCTGGAAATAGATCCGGGTGGTAGAGAGGGTCAGGACGATGTACAGGACGCCGATGGCAATGAACAAGGCGAGCAGCACGGCGGTCAGGCGCGCGGAGAGGTTGCGGAACACGTGCTACCTCCTTTCCGGTTCGTCGGACTCGGCGAACCGGTAGCCGACCCCCCGGACGCTCAGGATCAGGCGCGGCCGCGCAGGGTCCGCTTCGATCTTCGCGCGCAGCCGGTTGATGTGCGAATTGACCGTGTGCTCGTAGCCCTCGTAACCGTAGCCCCACACCTGGTCGAGCAGTTCCATGCGCGTATAGACCCTGCCGGGGTGGAGCGCAAAATGGCGGAGGAGGTCGTACTCCCTGGCGGTGAGGTTCACCAGGGTCCCGTTCACGGTGACCTTGCGTCTTGCTTCGTCGATCACGAGGGTCCCGACGCGGATCGTCCGGCCGGAGGGCGGCTCCGCGGCGGCAATCAAGGCCTCGGTGCGCCGGAACAGGGCCTTGACCCGGGCCAGGAGCTCCCGGATGCTGAAGGGTTTGGTCAGATAATCGTCCGCCCCGAGCTCGAGTCCCAGGACCCGGTCGAACTCGGAGGAGCGCGACGTGAGCATCAGGACCGGCAAGGACGGTGAGCGGGCCTTGATCCTGCGGCAGACCTCGAGGCCGTCCATGCCCGGGAGCATCACGTCGAGCAGGACGAGGTCGACGGAGCCGGCAAGGGCCGATTCCAGACCCGCAGTCCCGTCTGCGGCCGTGCGCACGGCGTATCCGGCGTCCCGCAAATGCATCTCGACCAGCCGGGCAATGTCAAGGTCGTCTTCGATGATCAGGATCGTTCGCTCCATGCATCTCCACCTTCCTCAATTAAGCATACCATAGCGTCAGTTAAAAAAAGTCAACCGCAACCACAGAGATCACGGAGAAACGAGAAAGGCGAGGTAGTCGAGAAAACTGGCGTAGTTGCCAATATCACAACTCTGCGCACTCCTCTATTCCTCGGTGCTCCTCTGTGGTTGGCTTGTTTCTTGCCGTGTCGTTCTGTGCTAAGATTATCGTGGAATGGCAAACTCCGTTCATCACGCCGCTTCTTCCTACGACGTCATCATCATCGGCTCGGGCCCCGCGGGCCTCTTTGCGGCCCTGGAACTGTCCGAAGAACCCGGTCGAAAGGTCCTGATGATCGAGCAGGGCGGCGACATCGACAAACGTGCCTGTCCCATGCTCGAACGCGGGACGCCCTGTGTCCGCTGCAGCCTCTGCGGGATCCTGTGCGGTTGGGGTGGGGCGGGCGCGTACAGCGACGGAAAACTCACCCTCACGCCGGAATTCGGCGGCAGGCTGAAAGAGTACCTTCCCGCCGATGAGCTCGCCGCCCTGATCGTTGAGGCCGACGGGCGCTACGTTTCCTTCGGCGCCCAGGGCGCGGTGCACGGCGAAGACGATGCGGCCCTGGAGCGGCTCCGGAAGAAGGCGGCCGGCTACAACCTCGACTTGATCCCCGCGCGCATCAGGCACACCGGTACGGACCTGTGCCGGGACGTGCTCAGGAACATCCGCAGCCATTTGGAAGGAAAGGTCGACCTGGTGTTCGGCACGGCGGTCGAACGGATCCTCGTGCGCGAACATGCGGCAGCGGGCGTTGTGACGAACGACGGAAGGGAATACCATGCGCGTATCGTGATCGCGGCGGTCGGCAGGGAAGGTTCGGCCTGGTTTGCGGCCGAGGCAAAGCGGCTCGGCCTGTCGCTCCGGCAGAATCCCGTGGACATCGGCGTGCGCGTGGAGCTGCCTGCCCGCATCCTGCAGGAGATCACCGACGTCGCCTACGAGGGAAAGTTCCTGTACACCACGCGCCGCTTCCGCGACCGGGTGCGCACCTTCTGTATGAATCCCTTCGGCGAGGTGGTGAAGGAGTATACCGACGGGATCTCAAGCGTGAACGGCCACAGCTACCGGGACCGCACCACCGGGAACACGAACTTCGCCCTCCTGGTGAGCACGACCTTTACGGAGCCTTTCGACGACCCGATCTCCTACGGCAAACACATTGCGGGGCTCGCCGAACTTCTGGGCGGGGGAGTGATCGTGCAGCGGCTGGGGGACCTCAAGATGGGGAGGCGTTCCACGCCCGGCCGCATCGCCGAGGGATCGGTGCGGCCCACGCTCGCGGACGCGACGCCCGGGGACCTGAGCTTCGTCCTGCCGTACCGGCATCTGCAGAACATCACCGAGATGCTGGAGGCCCTGGACAACGTGGCGCCCGGCGTGAACTCCGGGGACACGCTCCTGTACGGCGTAGAAGTGAAATTCTATTCCATGACGCTCAAACTGACCCGGAACCTCGAAACCGAGGTCCCGGGCCTTTTCGCGGCGGGCGACGGCGCGGGGATCACGCGGGGTCTGATCCAGGCCTCGATCTCCGGCATGGTGGTCGCGCGGGAAGTGCTGCGGAGACGATGACGCAGGGCGGTCAGGGGGAGTCGGTCGGCATGCGGATGATCTCCGGCCGGATGAGCGTCTTGCCCTCGGTTTCCGCCTGGCGATAGAGCGGACAGAGCCTATGGCGCGGGCCTCTGCAGTATTCGTCGAGCTCGAAGATGCTCGGGATGTAGCTTTCCGGGACCGCGGTGCAGCGAATCATGTAGTTGCCCTTCAGGAAAAGACACTTCATGGCCTTCCCTCCCTCCGGGGTGCCGGGTGCGTCGCATGATCGTCCCAAGACTAGAACCGCTCGAATGCATTGTCCTGATCGTCGCCGTCCTCGGGGCCGTCCAGTGCGAGGGCCACGCCCGGCGCTGCGCTCCGCAGGTGTGTCGGCTGGACCTTCCGCTTCTTGCCGTTGCCGTTCGCGGGGGGAAGGAACGGACGGCGCAAAGCCGGCGCCGCCGGGCGGGCCCGTTCCCGGTATCCCGCCTGCGCCGGTGCATTGTCGCCCACCTTGAAGAACGCAACGCTGGTCTGGAGCTGCTCCGCCTGCGCCGAAAGCTCTTCGGCCGTGGACGCCATCTCCTCGGCCGCGCCGGCGTTGTGCTGGATCACCTGGTTCAACTGCTGGATGGCCGAGTCGATCTGGTCCGAGCCGCCTGCCTGTTCCTTGCTCGCGGCACTGATCTCCTGCACCAGGTCTGCCGTCTTCTGGATGTCCGGCACGAGCTTCGCCAGCATGGTGCCCGCCCGCTCTGCGACCTCCATGCTCGTGGTGGACAGTTTCCCGATCTCTCCCGCGGCGGCCTGGCTGCGTTCCGCGAGCTTGCGCACCTCCGAGGCCACCACGGCGAATCCCTTGCCGTGCTCGCCGGCCCGCGCCGCCTCGATCGCCGCGTTCAGAGCGAGCAGGTTCGTCTGGCGCGCGATCTCTTCGATGATCGAGATCTTCCCGGCGATGTCCTTCATGGCAGCGACCGCGTCGGCCACCGCCTTGCCGCTCTCCGCCGCGTCGGACGCGGACTGGGTCGCGATCTTGTCGGTCTGGAGGGCGTTGTCCGCGTTCTGCTTGATGGTTGCGTTCATCTCCTCCACGGACGACGATGCCTCTTCGGCCGCTGCGGCCTGCTCGGTCGTGCCCTGTGATAGCTGCTCGGAAGCCGAGGAAAGCTGCTGGCTGCCCGACGCCACGTTGCCCGCCGCATCCTTGACCGAGACGACCACGTCCTTCAGCATTGCGACGGTCTCGTTCACCGAAGCGATCAGCCTGCCGATCTCGTCGTCGCGCTCCGCCTGCATCCGGATCGTGAGGTCGCCTGCGCTCAGTTTCCCGAGGTTCGCGACGAGCAGGTCCACCTGGTGCTCGAGGTAGGTCTTCTGCTCCACTGCCTCCTGCTGGAGCCGCTTCACCTCGCTGATGTCGATGATGACCTCCATGCCGCCGTAGGGTTTCCCCTCCTCGTCCAGGAGCGCGGAGCAGGCTGCCTGGATGTTGAACCGCATGCCGTCGCGCGTCTCCGCGGTGGTCTCGCCGATGATGGCTTCGCCGGTGCGCATGCAGTTCCTGATGGTGCAGTTCTGGGTCCCGCACAGGGGGGTCTTGGAGAGCTGGGCGCAGGTCATCTTCCCGATCACCTCTTCGCGGCGGTAGCCCATCTTGTCCAGGGCCGCGTCATTGATGGAGGTGATGACCAAGTTCCGGTCCACGACGAACATGGGCGCGGCAACGGACTTCAGGATGTTCTCCGTTTCCCGCCTGGCCTTGACCACTTCGGTCTGGTCGGTGATCACTTCCATGCCGCCGTAGGCGTTGCCCTCGTCGTCGATGAGCGGCGAGCAGGCGGCGCGGATCGGGAACGAGACGCCGCTCCGGGTCCGGGCCACGGTGTTGCCGATGATCGTCGTGCCGGTGCGCATGCAGTTCTTGAGCGTGCAGTCTGCGGTCCCGCAGATCAGCGTCTTCTGGAACTCCGCGCAGGTCATCTTGCCGACCACCTCTTCGCGGCGGTAGCCCATCTGATCGAGCGCCGCGTCGTTCACCGAGGTGATGACGAGGTTCCGGTCGACCACCACCATGGGCGCGGCGATGGTGGAAAGCTCCCGCTGCAAACCGGTGATGGTCCCCCGCAGCCGTGCATTCTCTTCGAGGACGTCCTTCTTCAGAAATGCGAGCATTGCACACCCCCTGTGGCGAACAGAGGTCGCTCCTCGGCAGTCCTGCCGAGAGTTTCCTCTGCTCGCCAAAAAATATCAGTTAGTAATCGATGTCAATCTGTAATTAACAATGCAGAATCTGTGCCTGCAGATAATAAGTATATATTTCAGCGCGTTAACAAAAATCCGTTTTCTTGGCGCGATGCAGTTGTGTGTAACTGTCGTTGTTTTGACATCGGATTCATGACAGAAACGGGCAGAGAAGAGTTTCTATGGGGGTGATTAAAAGCGGAGCAGCAGCGACCGCACAACGCGATCGCTCGGTCCGTTAAGAAGAAAACAGAAAGGTCTGCAGGTCTAATCGGATTCAGCGCGGGCTGAGACGGCCCGGCCCGGCTCGCGCCGGCGATGAAGCGGATCTTCACAAAAGGCAGTGATCGCGTCCTGTACCGCCCGCACGTCCGTGAGGTGGTTGACGCGGGTCCTGAATTCAGCGCCGCCGGGCAGGCCTTTCGAGTACCAGCAGAGGTGTTTGCGCATTTCGCGCACCCCGACGGATTCACCCAGGTCTCGGACCATGGCGTCCAAATGGCGCAGCATGACAACCTGCCGCATCGCGAGCGAAGGGCCGGCGGTCGCATGGCCTGTTTCCAGGTACTGCCCCGCTTCCCGGAATATCCAGGGATTGCCCAGCGCGGCCCTGCCGATCATGACGCCGTCGCAGCCGGTCTCCTCCCGCATGCGCTGCGCGTCGCAACCGGACCGTACGTCGCCGTTCCCGATCACCGGGAGGGAGACCGCTTCCTTCACGGCCCTGATCATGGTCCAGTCCGCGCTGCCCGAGAACCCCTGCGCCTTGGTCCGGCCGTGCACGGTCAGCGCGGCGACGCCGGCGTCCTCCGCCGCGCGCGCGAGATCGAGGGCGACGATGCTCTGGGCGTCCCAGCCGATGCGCATCTTGATCGTCACGGGAACGCCCGCGGCCTTGACCACCGCGGTCATGATCCTCCGCGCGAGCGGGATATCGCGCAGGAGCGCGGCGCCTGACCCGGACTTCAGGACCTTCGGGACCGGGCAGCCCATATTGATATCGATGCAATCGATCGGGAGACCGGAGAGGATGCGGGCCGCCTCGGCCATAGCCTCGGGCCGGGCGCCGAAGATCTGGAATGCCACGGGCCGCTCCCGGGGGTCCGTCCGGAGCATGCCGAAGGTGCGTTGGTGGCTGCGGACGAGCGCCTCCACGCTCAGCATCTCGGAAAAGACGATCCCTGCTCCGTGCTCCCTGCAGAGCATCCGAAAGGGGAGGTCGGTGATCCCGGCAAGGGGGGCCAGGACGAGCGGATTGGCTTGCAGGAGCTCACGAAGGGACATGGACCATTATACCCGGCAGGAGGGAAGGGGAAAAAGAAAATCCGCGAGCGCCGTCATTCCGGCGGCCGGAGGCGCATGGCCGCATCCAGGTCCTTGCGGTTGATGATCCCCACAAGCTTCCGGTTCTGCACCACCGGTACGGACGAAAGCCGCTCCCGGAACATCGTCCGGATCACGTCGGCGATGGGGGCTTCGGCGGGAACGCATACCGGGTGCGGGCAGTGATCGTGTTCCCGATGGCCGCAGGTCATGAGCGCCTCGGCCGTGGAGCGGAAGAGGGTCTGTTCTCCGAGCAGGGCGCGCCGTATGCGCTGCTCCGATACGATGCCCACGACCTCGCCTGCATCGTTCACGACCGGCAGGGCGTGGTGCACGGCCGTTATTTTTTTTACGAGGATACTGCCCCGGTCTCCCAGGCGGAGGCTGGTACCCTTCAGCATCAGGTCTTTTGCCGCAACGGCCATCGTTGCCCTCCAATCCCTGCTCACGGCTGCAAGACGCTCTGGAGAAAATAGTAGAGGAAATGAACGCGAAGGTCAAGGGAGGAGGGTGCTATTACCCGATGAGCTGCGACCTTGGTATGTCCCGTTGCACAACTGCCCGGCAAAGAAGATTTCTAAATTCACTATCATATAACCTGCTGAAATAACGATAGAAGCTTGTTATTCATTTTTCTTTTTTTCTGTGCTATGCTTACCGCTGTTGCGATAGGAGTGCCGGGCTTTTTGCCTGAGCGCAGCTCGGCAGGAACGGATGCGCAGAAAAGGAGCGGAATGCCATGACTGCCACTTCGGATGAACAACGGCAGGACCCGATCTCGCGTAACCGCTATGTGCTCGTCGTGGGGGACGATACGACGAACGTGGTGTTCATCTCCCTGCTGCTGCAGCGCCTCGGATATTATATCTGCACCGCTGGCTCTGCGGAGAATGCGCTGAACTTTGCCGGTGCGGTCGTCCCGTGCCTCATCATCAGCGACCTGAAGCTGCCGGGCATGAGTGCGGCCCAGATGATCCGTCCCCTGCGCGAGCGGGAGGCCACGGCAGGCGTGCCGGTCGTCATCATGCTGGATGACAGCAATCCGCGGATCGTGAAAAAATGCAAAGAGGCGGGGGCCGTGGCCTGCATCGCGAAACCGGTCGATCCGGAAGAACTGTACCGCGTGGTGCAGACGGCCGTGGAATCGACGCCGCGCGGACATATCCGCATCGCGACCCGGCTGCGCGTGACCATCAACGATCAGCAGCTCGACTGCGTCACGGGCGAGTGCGCGATCATGCTGTCCTCGCGCGGCATGTACGTCCGGACCCAGACGCGCTATCCCGTCAGCACCGTCTTTCCCGTCCGCATCGACCTGGACGGCCGTTCCATCCCCGCAGAGGCCAAGGTCATCTACAGCTTTGCGGACGGCGAAGGGCCCTACGGACAGGCCGGGTTGGGGCTCTATTTCACCGCGATCAGCGCCGAGGACCAGGATCGCCTGCAGCGGTATATCAACAACGAGGTGACGAAAGACCTGACCCCGGTCGGCGCGGCCGGATAACGATTCCCTCCAGCCCCTCCCTCTCTCCGCCTCTCCCCGCAGTCATCGGATTGCGCAGGTCCTGCACGAACATGGTAATATACCTTTAGGAGTTTCCATCCCCGGACCAGGAGGCGCCTCATGGAGGAGAAGATCCGGATCTTCGGAAAGGCGGGCTGACCGCATACGGAGAAGGCCAGGTCGGCCTTGGGGAGCAGGGCGGAGTACTTCGACGTGAAGCGCGACGCCGCGAAGCTGGAAGAGATGCTCCGGTTGACGCGGGGAGAACGCAAGGTGCCGGTCATCGTGGAAGGCGGCACGGTGACGGTGGGATACGAAGGCGGCGCCTGAGGGGTCTAGAACCGGCAGGTTGCCGGTCAAAAAGCGCAGGGCGGATGATGGGGCATGATGACGGAGAAGTGGTTTCTCGAGGCAGAACAAACGACGCTCCTGATCATCGATATGCAGGACAGGCTCGCCGCCGTGATGCCGGAGCGGGACCGGGTGGTGCGGAATACGGGGCACTTGATCGCGCTGGCGAAGATGATCGGGGTGCCGGTCCTGGTGTCGGAACAGTATCCGAAAGGGCTCGGCACAACGGTGCCGGAGATCCGCGAGTCCCTTCCCGCGTATCGGCCCTTCGCAAAGATGACCTTCGATTGCTGCGCAGCGCCTGCGTTCCGGGAAGCGCTGCACGACCTCAAGAGGGGCACGGTGCTTGTGACGGGCATGGAGACGCACATCTGCGTGCTTCAGACCTGCCTCGGTCTGCTCCGGGAGGGCAGCATGGTCCATGTGGTGCAGGACGCGGTCTGCTCGCGGACCCGGGAGAACCGGGACATCGGCATCGAGTTCATGCGCGGCGCGGGCGCGGTCGTGACGAGCACCGAGACCGCGCTGTTCCAGCTCCTGCGGGCAGCCGGGACCGAGGAGTTCAAGAAGATCTCGCGGCGGATCAAGTGATGTTCTAAAGGAGATGAATCATCAATGGCGGAAACGAAGAATGTCATTCCCGATGACGTGAAAGAGGCGCTTCGGGAGTCGCTGCGGGAGGGGCTCTCGGGCGACGTGGCGATCGAGGTCTATACGAAGCAGGGCGTGAACGATCAGTTCAACGACGCGGCAGTATCGCTCGTGAAGGCCCTTGCGGCGCTGTCCCCGAAACTGAAGCCGTCCTTCCACGCCGTGGGCGACGAGCAGGCCGTGAAGCGGGACGTCACCCGCTCGCCCACGCTCCTCATTGCCCCGGATAAATACGCCATCCGCTACACCGGCGCGCCCGTGGGCGAGGAGGGCCGTTCATTCCTGGTCGCCCTCATGATGGCCTCCACGGGCAAGTCCGTGCTGAGCACCGAGGCCGCTGCCGCCATTGCGGACCGGCTCCGGGAGAAGCGCGCGATCCGGGTCTTCGTGAGCCCCACCTGCCCCTACTGCCCGCAACAGGTATTGTCGGCATTTTCGGCGGCTATCGTAAAGCCCGACCTCGTCACGGCCGAGGCCGTCGAGATCTACGAGAACCAGGACCTTGCCGAGAGCCTGGGGTCGCTCGCCGTGCCCCAGACCTTCATGAACAACACCTTCACCGGCGCGGGACTCCAGCCCGAGCCGATGTTCGTCGAGACGCTGCTCACGCTCAAGGAGCCGCAGGTCGCGTCCACGCAGATCTCGGGCGAGCCCGTGGAGAAGGACCTGGTGATCGTGGGCGGCGGACCGGCGGGTCTGACCGCGGCGATCTACGCGGTGCGCGCCGGGCTCGACAGCATCGTGATCGAGAAGAACAACCTGGGCGGCCAGGTGATGATCACCCCGGTGGTCGAGAACTATCCCGGGTTCATGCGCATCGGGGGCAAGAGCCTGGTGGACCTGATCGCGCAGCAGGCGGCGCAGTACTGCGACATCCACGTGGGCGAGTTCGTGACCGAGGCGCGGCACGACGCAGGGGACGGGAAGATCTATCTCAAGACGAACCACGCGCTTTACATCACGAAGGGGCTGGTGATCGCCACGGGAGTGGGCAACCGGGCGCTCGAGGCCCCGGGGGCGCAGAAGTTCTACGGCAGGGGCGTCTCGTACTGCGCCACCTGCGACGGCTACTTCTTCAAGGACAACAAGCGGGTCGCGGTGGTCGGCGGCGGGGACACGGCCCTGACCGACGCCCTCTATCTTCACAACCTCGGGGCGCAGGTGACCTTGATCCACCGCCGCGACACGCTGCGGGCCCAGGCCAGGCTGCAGGAGAGCTTCCGGCAGGCCGGGATACCGGCGCGCTGGAACAGCGAGGTGCAGGAGGTCCGGGGGGAAAAGGTCGTGCAGGCGATCACGGTGCGGGACGGGAAGACCGGCGCGATCGAGGAGCTGCCTGTGGAAGGGCTCTTCGTGGCCATCGGCTACGTGCCGAACGTGGACCTGGCCAAGCAACTGGGGCTCACGCTCGACGACCAGGGCTACATCAAGACGGACCTCACGACCATGCGCACGTCGCTGCCGGGAGTGTACGCGGCAGGCGACATCACGGGCGCGCCCAAGCAGATCGTTGTGGCCGTGGCGCACGGGTCCATGGCAGCCATGACCGCATTCGAGGACGTGGCGGGCACCGTGGGTGCGAAGAAAGAAAAAGCCGGCGATAGCGTCACCGCCGGCTGAGGGTCCGTTCCTCTTCTCTCTTCAGAACTTCACTTTCGGCGCCTGCTGTTCCGCCTGGGGGACCTCATAGTACTGGGCCTCGCCCACGCCCGCCAATGACGCAAAGAACCTGCCGAAGACCGTCCTCCGGTACGTATTGAGCGCCCGCACGTCGTCGTTGTATCGCATGCGTTCCACCGCGATCCGGTTCTCCGTACCCTCCAGGCTGTCCTGCAGCTTCAGGAAGTTCTCGTTGGCCTTGAGCTGGGGGTAGGATTCGCGCAGCACCAGGAGGCGCGACAGAAAGCCTTCGAGCTGCTGCGACGCCTGGATCTTGTCTTGCACGGTGTTCGCCTGGAAGTACTTGGTCCGCGCGTCCGCGAGGTGCTCGAAGAGCTCCTTTTCATGCTTCGCGTAGCCCTTCACGGTCGCGACCAGGTTCGGGATCAGATCGTAGCGCCGCTTGAGCTGGTTTTCCACCTGGGCCCACTGCGCCTTCACCTGCTCGTCCATTTTGATCACGCCGTTGTACTGCCCGACGCCCCACGAAATCATCCCGACGAACAGCAGGGCGATGATGCCCAGCACGATCAAAACCGTCTTCACTGTCTTGCTCATATCTGCCTCCTGAGATGAAATCCCGTTGCTGCTGCACCGCAAGGCGGGAAAGCGATGGGCTTACCAGCCGCCCGATGCGCCGCCTCCGCCGAATCCTCCGCCCCCGCCCCCGCCGAAGCCCCCTCCGCCGAATCCTCCCCCGCCGGACCAGCCTCCCCCGCCGCCCATGGACGACAGGAACATGATCATAAAGCATTGGCCGGGGTGCCTGATGAACAGGATGAGCGCCACGACGCCGAAAAGTCCGAAGACGATCATCTGCAGGATGCCGGGGGGGCTACCTTGCACCGCGACCGGGGCAGGCCCTGCGTTCGGCATGCCGGAAAGCTTCACGCCTGCCTGTGCCGCGATCGTCTGGGCCACGTCGAGCACGGCCGCCTCGATGCCGGCGCCGTATTGCCCGCGCCGGAAGAAGGGTACGAGGTCTTGCCTGCCGATGGTGCCCACCAGGCTGTCGGGCAGCACGCTCTCCAGGCCGTAGCCGATCTCGAAGCGGTATTTCCGGTCCTTGACGGCAACGACGAGCAAGGCCCCATTGTCCTTGCCCTTTTGGCCGAGCTTCCATTTCTCCGCAACGCCGAGGGAAAAGCCCTCGATGTCCTGGCCGTCCAGGCTGTCGACCGTAAGGACCAGCACCTGGGCGGTGGTCTTCTGCTCCAGCTCGGCTAGGAGGGCGTTCAACCGTGTCTGGGCGCCCGCGTCCAGAACCCCGGCGAGGTCGGTCACATACTCTTGCGGTTGGTCGGGCGGCTGCGGCGTCGAGCCGAACGCGGCGGGGCTGAGAAACGCAAGGAGGACGGCGGCAATGAGCAGGGGTTTACGCAGGAAGTTCATCGATGATCGATCCCGTGGTTTCCAGGGCATGGTAGTAGCGTTCGAAGAGGGCGTGCAGCTCTCGGTCCGTCAATTTCAGGCGCCCGGCCTTGAGCGCGAGCAGGTCCCGGTAGACCTCGGAATGGTCGCCGGCGACAACGCCGAGCGTGGTGATCACATCCTGCCGCGCGGTGGGCGGCTCCTTGCCGAACAGCACGATGACCGCACGGAAGAGCGCCATGGAACCGGTGAAGAGCCGGACGAGGGTCTGGGAGAGCTGCTCTTTTTTCCCGAGCGACGACAGGTAGCCCTGGCGCAGGCCGATGAGCTTGGTCTTGATCTCGCGTTCGCACTGGATCCTGAGATTGGCCCGGTCGACAACAAGGTCCCGGAAGAGGTCCTCGCCGTACACCGTACGGTGGATGAGCTGGAAGTCGAGGAACTCGATCGGGAAGGCGTCGAGGGAGCTTGTGATATAGGCCGGTGTCATCACGAGCGGCGCAGCGACGCGTTTCTTGCCGTGCTGCTTGCCGAGCGGCGCGAGGAAGGAGAGGAACCCGAGGTCCATGTCGCGCAGCACCACCACGGAGTTGACGTCCGACACCTTGGGGTCGTAGTCCGGGATCACGGCGCTTCCCACGACCGTGAGGGAGTGCAGGTTCGGGGAGTGCGCCGCGATGATGGCGTCGAAGAGCGGCGCGATCCGCTCCGCGACCGCGGGAGGAAGTCCTGTCAGGTTGAGTGCGTTCATGCGGGAAATGGTAACACAATCGCCGTGCAGCGTCAACCTGTCCGCAGTATCCTGTGCGCGTGCGATTCCGGCCCTGTTCGAATGATATAATAGGAGGGAAAATCGGGATACGGGAGGAGGGCCTATGGAAGGTCTGCATCGCGTACTGCAGGGAGTGATCCTGGCGATCAGCGTCGTGGGCGCTGTTGTCGTGATCTGGGGGATCGTCGAGGCATGCGGGGCGTTCCTGGTCCTGAAGCTCGGCAGGACGCGACAGGACGCGATCCCGGAGAGCGAGGCGATCAGACAGCGGCTCGGCGCGCACCTGCTCCTGGGGCTCGAGATCTTCATCGCCGCGGACATCATCGGCTCCGTGGCAAGCCCTACCTGGGACCGCGTGGGCATCCTCGCGTCGATCGTCGGCATCCGCACGGTCCTGAGCTACTTCCTGCGGATGGAGATGAAACAGGGAGTGCGGTGAGCGGCGTGCGTCGCGGGAGGGGCTCTGTGGAGAAGATCGAAAAGAAGATCAACAAAACGACGCTGCGGCTGGTGGCGGAAGACCTGACCGAGCGCGACGTGGACGCCATCGTGAACGCGGCGAACACCCGCCTGCAGCACGGCGGCGGGGTCGCGGGTGCGATCGTGCGCAAGGGGGGCCGGATCATTCAAGAAGAGAGCGACCGGATCGGGTTCGTGCCCGTGGGCGGCGCGGCGCTGACCACGGCGGGGAAGCTCAAGGCCCGCGCCGTGATCCATACGGTGGGGCCGCGCATGGGCGAAGGCGATGAGGACCGGAAGCTCAAGCAAGCCATCACAAGCGTGCTGAAGCTCGCCGATGAGAAGAAAATGCAGAGCATCTCGGTCCCGGCGATCAGCGCCGGCATCTATGGGTTTCCCAAGGACCGGTGCGCAAAGATCCTGGTAGGCGAGACCGTGGCATACCTGAAAGCCAATCCCGGTACGTCCCTCACCCTCGTGGAGTTCTGCATCTTCGATAAAGAAGCCTTCGGATACTTCCAGGCTGAGGTAGAAAAGCTATGAGCGGCTCTGATCTCGGCTTTCGCGTCATGGCGCTGGCGTTCCGGGTCCGCGACGCCTTGTATTCGCGCGCGAAGATATTGGCGGAGGTGGGCATCGAAGCCGGATTCCGCGTCCTCGACTACGGCTGCGGTCCGGGCAGCTATGTGGCGCCGCTTGCCGGGCTGGTCGGGGCCTCGGGAAAGATCTATGCGCTCGACAAGGAACAGGCCGCCATCAAGGCGGTTCGGAAGATCATGGCGCGGGAGGGCATAAAGAACGTAGAAACGATCCTGTCCGATTGTAACACCGGCCTGCCGGATCAATCAATTGACGTTGTCCTGCTGTATGATATTTTTCACCATCTGCCCCGCCCCGGCGACGTCCTGGGAGAATTGTCACGGGTATTGAAGCCCAACGGGATTTTATCAGTCAGCGATCACCACATGCAGGAGCAAGACATTCTGCAATGGGTCCCGCAGACGGGACATTTTACGTTTTCGAAAAAAGGGCGGAAGACCTATACCTTCAGGAAAACGTCCTGATGTTGATGCGGGGAGGCGTGAAAACGTCTGACGGCAAGATTCGGAAAAGGAGGCTGACATGCACTTCGTATGGGACCCCATTGCCATCGTCGATCTGTTGCTCTGTGCGGTCATTCTGGTATTCGGCATCGCGGGCTGGGGCAGGTCCGGCAAGTGGTTCTCCCTCGTCGTGGGTGCGGCCTTCGGCCTGTTCGGCCTTTCCCATCTGGCCACGATCCTGGGACTGAAGGAGTCATTCGAATCGGGTCTGATCGTCATCCGGACGCTCGCCTATGTGTTGGTGGCATTAGCGCTGTATCAGACGGCGTTTCGGGCCAAGCAGAACAACATTGAGGGCAAAAAAATACCTTGAGTTTTGGTCAACGGAGGACGTTTGGCAAGTTAGCCGATACAGATGATTAAGGCTTCCCTCTCGAATCGGTGAGGGCTTGCACATGGCATCTGGGGAATGGCTATTGATTGCGTGTTGCCTCTGCCCCAAAAACTCAAGGTATCGTTTTGTCGGTTGCGTTAGTGAAACTGTAGCAAGCGATGGCAAAGTTGTCAAGGGTACAGGAGAAGAACCACAACTGATTTGATTTCAAGAGGATATCCGTGAAGGCGGGTTTGTTAGTAATACTTCTGTTGGCCGCGGCCTGTACAACCCGGAATGTGTATAGACAGTCTTCGGTATAATCGTGCCTTGGAATGTCGGAAGATGCTGGGGGCAGACAGAGATGAATGCATGAGGCGGTCCGGGATGAGCTATGATGAATACCGTCGCGCACTGAAACAGCAACGTGAGAAGAAACAATGAAGATCATCCGGGGAGGCCAAATGAGGTGCTGACATGAGCAGCCCTGGATGAGGCAATCGAGCCAAGGCTTGATTGTGGAGGGATTGCGAAAACGCAAAAAAGACCGGGGAAGCTCCCGGTCTTTTTTAATTGAAGGAAGGATTCTGCATGCAAAGTTAAAAAGTTAAAAATAATTTCAATTGCAAGCTGCGAAGCCTTTTTGTTAAGATCGAATACAATAGAATGCAGTAACTGCGATAGTCGAGAATCATGAAGGGGGTGATAACTATGCGCCGTAAGCAAGCACAGATAACAAAAGATTTATTGTTTCTCGCGGTCGCTGTTAGTATGGCCAGCGTTGTGGCCGCTTACTGCTGGCAGAAGGCTAATAACGAACTCCGCGAGAGCCCACGCGAGCTAATGCTTATTGGCAAATGCTAACAGTTCATCAAAAGGGTGGTCGTAGATTGAAATATTGTCGTATGTCGACTTCAATATAAGCTCATAATACTTCCTTGCTCAATTACGACCATTCTAATGTAAAAAGACCGGAAGCTTCCCGGTCTTTTGTCTGAAGATGATGTCGCCGGTCGGAATTAGGCCGACATAGAGGCTATCACCATAGGCGATTCTCTTTCGGCCCTTTGCCGTGCTTTTTCTTTGGCTGATCTTTATAGGTTTCGTTGATTAGAACGTAGACTGACTTCGTGTGGATGGCCTCGATATGTATGTGTCGTGAATCAGCTATTTCTCTGCATAGATTATAAAGTTCAGTATCAATGGTCTTGTTGATCTTGAGTTTTAATACGTTTAATTCGACAGCCTTGTTTAGCATTCTTGGAGTGATGATAATTGCCGGGTAGCCAGCTCCATTTGGCCGCAGGCAGTCACTCAGATACATGCCAAAAGGCAAGTCGTAATTCAAATCACGCCTGACACCTGTAACATCTTCGAGGTCCGTAATTAATTGAAGTAAGTGAGTATCGGCTATTTCTCGCAGTGGCATTGTAAGATAATTAGTTGTCATTCAATGTCCTCACGGGTTGTATTTGGATATTAGTTGACAAGCATTATAGTATTCACATATAGTAGAGTCAATCATGGAAGGATTGCATGTAAAACTTGATGGTACGGTTGACCAGTGCCCAATATGTGGCGAGCCCGTCAATTCATCTGTGGCGATCACGGGGTCGCAATTTGCCACATTGGTCGTCTGTCAACGTTGCGGTAACTATCAGATAACACGCGAAGCCCTATTAAATCTTAAAAATGCAAGTTTGACAGAAAGGCAGCAGGCGAATATGTCGGGCTGGTTATATGAGAATGATAATACTGAGATAACAACGGCAAGCCTAGAGGTTTTAATAAATATCAAAGCGCCGAGCTTCCAGAATAGGGCGGATAAGTTTTTGTTGGCTATTGAAAAGAGGACAACATTAGCAGGGCAAAGAGTTAAACAGGAACCTTCATGGCTAAGTGCTTCCTGGTGTTTTAATAATTTAGAGTGGGTTGAAATCAGGGAATACTTGGCCTCAAAAGGGATGATTAATTACGATGGTGCAGGATATAAAATACTGCCCAATGGATGGATACGTTTAGATGAGCTTCGAAAAATCAACGCAGATAGTGAACAATGCTTTGTCGCAATGTGGTTTGATGACAGGATGAAGCCTATCTATGACAATATCATTTCAAAAGGCATTGAAAATGCTGGATATAGACCACATAAAGTGGATCAACGAGAGCATAATGATAAAATAGATGATGAAATCATTGCACAGATTAAACGTAGTCGTTTTATTATCGCTGACTTTACCGGGCACAGGGGCGGCGTATATTATGAAGCTGGTTTTGCTAAAGGGCTGGGGCTTGATGTGATTTGGACATGTTGCAAATCCGACATCGATTCCTTGCATTTCGATATCCGGCAGTATAATTGTATTGATTGGGAGGAAGATAAACTGCCAGAGTTTAAGAAGCGACTGACCAACAGGATTGAGGCTGTTTTGGGAAGGGGAAATTATAAAGCTTAATGGTTTTCTAAAAGAGTAGAGCCTCTTTGTGAGTATCCGCTAAGTTTATTCCGCGTGCTTGGAGAAATTCTGCGTCACTATTATTACCTGCCTCTCTCGGCGAAAAAGCAATAAGGCTGCGGCAACTAAGTCGGCAACTAAGTCTTTTAAAGCGAAATGAAAAAACAATTATAGTGAATAACTCCGCCCCTTAGGGCGAGGTTATTCACAGAGAACCAGTGCTCCTTTTCTTCAAAACAGAAAGCCGGCAAGGTAACGCAGGAATGAAAATTAAAGATAGAAGTCAGATTTATGAGTTCGAGCTTACGGGGAGGGATATCTTTGAAGATAGGATGGAGAGATGGTGCCCCCTGTTTGGCGAAATACCATTTATATTCAAGCCTGAAAAGTTCATGATTGCCGATCGTTGCCTTGACTTAATCATTGGTGCACGTCGGGATATTTATGACGTGCCAATATTATTCAATAAAAATGGCATTCAGCTCTCTATCGAACAATTTGAATTTAAAAAGAGAAATTGGCCAGAGCTTGAAGAGGTGCCTAATTATCCGGCCGCATACATTTTAGCTGCGCGTTCCACGGCCTTATGGAACCATTGTAATATCGTTATGCATGCTGGGGACTATTTAGCAAATACTTACGGTCGACAAGAATGGTACGATAGTGACGCAGGAATATTTCATTATGCAAGAAGCTACATGCATTATGGATTTGAAAGCCCACGTGGAATAAAAGATGAAATTTGCCCTTTGCTATGTTATCCGCCGGGTTCACCTGAGGAAGGCGAGCTGGTCAAGTATGAGCATAATATGGAGGTACAGGAAAAAGCCCGCGAGGTGCCCGATTCCTTGATATTCGCAGCATTGGCCATAGCAGAAGCATGGAGTATCCTCGAAAGAGTTCTGCATGATGGTGAACGAGAAAAAAACAAAGATATTCAGGCTGACATAATAGTAGCCAATAAGCTACTTGAAAAGGCATACAGGGCGAAAATAGCAGTCGCAAAAAAAGACATTGAGGAGGCCGATAGGGATATTGATGCTCTTATGCAATACAGCGAGTCTATCAAGAAGGATAGTATCCGGCGAGAAGCAAGCAAAAATACGCGCATTGCTAGAATACGAGAACATTTTGCAAAGAATGAACCTGTTAAACAAGCATACGTCGACGAGGCCAAACAGGTAAAAGACAAAAATAAAGAGATGAGGCCATATACTATTATAGCCGTAATCAAGCGGAAGATTGCTCTTGGTAAAGTGAAGAAAGAGCTTATTGGAAGAAATGATAGTGAAGATACGATCCGTCGATACATTGAACCACTTTTCCCAATAACACCCAAAAAGCCCGCCAAGAAATATCCGCAAACATAATCTCTGCTGATTGACTGTGATCAGTAGGCATGATAAGAGTGATCATCAAACACGGGAAGCCGTGAGGCGAGGTCTCGATCATGCAAAATGTGCCAAAAGTCCCCCTTCTTTCCGCAGTGCAGATTAGTAGAATCCGCCACCTAATGTTGTTCCGCCGCTCGTGGTCTCATATTGCTCGTTTTACGTCAAAATTGCAGATTGCCTAAGGTGCTGCGGTTGCAAAGTAGAGGTCGTGTTTTCCCCGTATTTATAGCTGTGACGGAGGTGGGCCGATGACGCCGACTGCACGGTTTATTCTTGCGATAATTGTTGTGGTAGGAGTCCTTGGGCTTACTTATTTAGATAAACTGCAAGGACAAGCAGCGGCAGGTTTAATTGGGGCTATTGTGTATAGCGTATTCGGAAAAGGCAGGAAGTAAATGGTGCCGACGGTCGGGGATCTCGCGTGCTTTGCTTCCAAAGGGGGTCAGCCCCCTATGACGCCACGCTTCGCGTGACTGTTACCCCCGAAACAGGGGGGAAGCCTTCCCCCACCCCATGCTCCCTTGTAAGATATCCGACCCCTCTAATGCAAAAAGACCAGGGAAACCCTGGCCTTTTTCTTTGTCTGAAGATGGTGCCGACGGTCGGAATCGAACCCACATGGGGTTGCCCCCGGCGGATTTTGAGTCCGCTGCGTCTACCAGTTCAACCACGCCGGCACGGCTCAAAATTACACGAACCCTCCACCGCTGTCAAGGAAAAAGGCTTGCAACTTCTCCTGCCGATTTGTATAATTTACATCTATGCTTACGGGCTACAATACGGACTTTAAGTTCCAGGGGAAGGTCTATCACGTCCAGACCGAGGACGGCGGAATCAACAGCCCGTACATTACGTCGCTGCTCTACCACCAGGGGGCCATTCTCGCGTCGCGCAAGACGAGCTATGCCGACATCCTGAGGGCGGATTGCCTCGACGACGTGGTGCGCGACCTCATGATGGAGCAGCACAAGCAGATGATCCGCGACCTCATGCAGGGGAAGCTGACCATGCAGAACGCTCCGCATGAGGCGGCGTATAAGCCGGCGGCTGCGCCCAAGCCCGCTGCAGCAGCGCCCGCGGCGCCTGCGCCGCAGCCGGCCAAGCCCGCGGCGCCCGAGCCGCCGCCTCCCCCTCCTCCGCCTCCGCCGAAGGTAGACGTGCAGGAAAAGAGCCTCGACGACATCATCCTTGATTTTCTCGCCCAGGAACAGAAAGAGCGGACCGAGAAGAAGTGACGGCCATGGCCGCGCGGCCGGGATGCGTGCCTTCTCGTTTAGAATGCATTACGTGACCGGGAGGATTTTGCATGGCGGTAACGGTCGAACAGATTAAGACGCTGGCGGACCGCGCCAGGAGGATCAGGATCGACATCCTGAAGACCCTGGCCGGCTGCGGCTCGGGACACACGGGGGGCAGTCTGTCCGCGGCGGACATCGCGACGGCCCTCTATTTCTATAAAATGCGGTACGATCCCGCGAAGCCGGACTGGAAGGGGCGGGACTACTTCATCCTTTCCAAGGGGCATGCGGCCCCGCTCCTCTACACGGTGCTGGCGCACGCGGGCTTTCTCGATCCGGCGGAGCTCTGCACGCTCCGCAAGGTCGGCTCCCGGCTTCAGGGCCACCCGGACAGCAAGTACCTGCCCGGGGTCGAGATCTCCACGGGCTCGCTCGGTCAGGGCCTGTCCGTGGCGAACGGCATCGCGCTCGCGCACAAGATCGACAAGGCGCCGAACCGGGTGTACGCCCTGCTCGGCGACGGCGAGCTGCAGGAGGGCCAGGTGTGGGAGGCGGCCATGACCGCGGCCCACTACGGTCTCGACAACCTCTGCGCCCTGGTGGACAACAACGGGCTCCAGATCGACGGCCCCGTGGCCAAGGTGATGGGCGTCGAGCCGATCCCGGACAAGTGGCGCGCCTTCGGCTGGGAGGTGCAGGACATCGACGGCCACGACATGGCGCAGATCGTCGCGGCCCTGGACCGGGCCGAGACCGTGAAGGGCAAGCCCTCGCTGATCGTCTGCCGCACGGTCAAGGGCAAGGGCTCGAAGGTGTTCGAGGGCAAGGTGGAGTTCCACGGCACCACGCCGTCGCAGGAAGAGCTGGCAACGGCGCTCAAAGAGCTCGAAGAACCGGTGTGTAAATAACCGCGCGGGAAACGCCAATTTGCAGATACCAAATGACAAATAAGAACCGATTACCAAACGCCGCTGTTCGAAACGTTTGGCACTTCGCCATTGGAAATTGAGATTTATTTGGAATCCGGCGCTTGTCGTTTGGGATCTGTCGGGAATGAGGGAGGAACGGTGACACAGGTGCAGAAGATCGCTACACGAGACGCATACGGGGACGCCCTGGTCGGCCTCGGGAAGAAACGGTCCGACGTGGTCGTGCTCGACGCGGACCTGTCGGGTTCCACCAAGACGGGGAAATTCGCCAAGGCGTTCCCGGACCGGTTCTTCAACATCGGCATCGCGGAACAGGACATGATCGGCACGGCGGCCGGGCTCGCCGTGGCCGGCAAGCTGCCCTTTGCGAGCACCTTTGCGGTCTTCGCCACGGGCAGGGCCTGGGAGCAGGTGCGCCAGTCCGTGTGCTACCCGAACCTGAACGTGAAGATCGTGGCGAGCCACGCGGGCATCACCGTGGGCGAGGACGGCGGATCCCACCAGTCCCTGGAGGACATCGCGGTGATGCGGGTGCTGCCGCACATGACCGTGATCGTTCCTGCCGACGGGCCGGAGACCATACAGGCCGTGGAGGCAGCGGCTGCGCTCACGGGCCCGTGCTACGTGCGGGTCGGCAGGAACAAGGTCCCCACGCTCTTCGGCGAAGACTATCACTTTACGATCGGGAAGGCCCACGTCTTCCACGCGGGGAAGGACGCCGCGATCATCGCCTGCGGCATCATGACGGCCGAGGCGCTCGCGGCCCGGGACCTGCTCGCGGCCGAGGGGATCGATGCCGGCGTGATCAACATGTCCACGATCAAGCCGATCGACGCGGAGGCCGTGGTTGCCGCGGCGAAGCGCTGCGGCGCGATCGTGACCGCCGAGGAGCATTCGATCATCGGCGGGCTCGGCGGTGCCGTTGCCGAGGTCCTGGCCGAATCCGCGCCCGTGCCGCTCGCGCGGGTGGGCGTGCGGGATTCCTTCGGCACCTCCGGGGACCAGGCCGCGCTCATGGAGCGCTACGGCCTCTCGGCGGCCCATATCGCGAAAGCGGTGAAGGAAGTAATCAAGAAGAAAAAGTAGCAAGAAGTCAGGAGCCGGGAGAGAGGGTGACCTTGCCTCCCGCCTGACGTCTCACTTCTCACGGCTTGTCATGATACAGCTCTACCGCGTGACCAAATCCTATGAAGGCGTGCCTGCCCTGCGCGAGGTGAGCTTCGGCATCAATAAGGGCGAGTTCGTCTTCGTAACGGGCCCGAGCGGCGCGGGCAAGACCACGCTGCTCAAGCTGCTCTTCTGCGCGGAGCGCGCCGACGAGGGCCAGATCGTCATCCAGGGCATGAACACCTTCCGGATGCGGCCCTCGCGCATCCCCTACCTGCGGCGGAACATGGGTTTCGTGTTCCAGGACTACAAGCTGCTGCCGCACAAGAGCGTCTTCGAGAACATCGCGCTGGCGCTCAAGGTCGTGGGGACGCCCTACGGCGAGATCGACCGGCGCGCCTTCCTGGCCCTCAAACAGGTCGGGATGCACGCCAAGCGGCACCTCGTGCCGCCCAAGCTCTCGGGCGGGGAACAGCAGAAGGTGGCCGTGGCGCGCGCGCTCGTGAACGAGCCCCTGATGCTCCTGGCCGACGAGCCGACCGGCAACCTGGACCCGGACAGCGCGCAGGAGGTCTTCCGGCTCTTCCGCGACATCAACCTGAAGGGCACGACCGTGATCATCGCCACCCACGACTGGGAGACGGTGCGCACCATGCGCCGCCGGATCATCCGGATGGAGGGCGGCAAAGTGACGGACGACGGCATGCAGCCGCAGCGGCAGGCCGCGGGGACCGGGGCATGAAGCGTTACGGCCCGCTCTTCTTCGTGGCCGAGGCGTTGCGCGGCCTGCGCGCCAACAGCCTCGTGAACCTGCTCGCCGTCGGCACGATCAGCATGGCCATGCTGATCGTTTGCTTTTTCCTCGTCGTCTTCGTGAACATGCGGTCGGCCGCGGACGCGCTGGGCGATCGCCTCGGCCTGTCCGTGTACCTGAAGGACACCATCACCGGCAGCGAGAAGGACTATCTCTACCGCATGTTGACCGCGGAACCCGGCGTCAAGACCGTCTCCTTCTTCTCGAAGGACGCGGCCCTTGCCCTGCTCCGGAAGGAGCTCAAGGACCAGCAGGACCTGATCGCGGGACTGGGCGGGAACCCCCTGCCCGATTCCTACGAGATCTCAGTCGACCGCCGGTACGTTGTCGAAAACCGGCTCGACGCCCTGGCGAAGAAGATCGAAAAGATGCCGGGCGTCGCGGAGGTGTCCTACGGGAAGGAAGGGGCGCGGGTGATCGCCGGCATCTCGCGCGCGCTCACGGTGGGCGGCGTGGTGCTCGCGGTGCTGCTGGGCGTGACCGTGGTCTTCATCATCTCCAATTCCGTCCGGCTCGCGCTCTACTCCCGCGGGCCGGAGATCGAGCTCATGCAGTGGATCGGGGCCACGCGGGGATTCATCCAGACGCCCTTCCTCATCGAAGGGATGCTCCTGGCCATGCTCGGCGCGGCCCTTGCGGTGGGGGTGCTCGGCCTGATCTATCTCTCGCTGCCCAAAGAGGTCGTGCTCTTCCTGTCGCGGCCCGCAGGGCTGGATTTCCTGCCTCCGGCGGTGGTATCATATTTGATAGTCGGCAGCGGCCTGCTCGGCCTCTTCGGCGCGCTGATCTCGGTCAACGGGTTCCTGGAATAGGAGACGGCACGGATGGCGGAAGGCACAGGGACGTTTGCGCGCGCGCTTGCCGCGGCGCTCGTCGCCTGCCTGCTCGTTCCGGTCCCGTCCCTCGCCGGAAACAGCGCGGCCCCGAAGAGCGAGCTTCGCCGCATCCGGCGCGAGATGCGTCAGAAGCGGCAGGCGATCAAACGGGCCGACCGCACGGCGCGGTCCGTTCTGTCCGATCTGGACGCGACGGACCGCGACATCCAGAAGGCCCGGGGCGAGCTCGCGGGCCAGCAGGACCAGCTGGAACAGGCGCGGGCCGATCTGCGCAGCGTCGAGGCAGAGCGGGCGAAGAACGAACAATCCCTCGCAATGCTCAAGCGCCGCTACGCGAAGCGGCTGCGGGCCATCTATATCATGAGCAGGACCGGGGATGCGTCGCTCTTCGCGGCCCCGACCCTGGTCGACGCGATCAAGCGGATCGACTACCTCGGCATGATCGCCGAGCGCGACCAGGCCCTGCTCCGGGAATACCGCGACGGCATCGCCCAGCTCGCCGCGCGCGAGGCCGAGATCTCCCGGCAGCAGAAGGACATCCTCAGGCGCAAACGGTCCATCGAGCAGGACAAGGCGGACCTGGAGGCAAAGCGGCGCAGGAAGGCGACCCTGCTGGCGCGCGTCCGGCGGGAAAAGGGCGTGTATCAGCAGACCCTGCACGATCTGGAGAAGGCCTCGACCGACCTCTGGGCGCGGATCAAACGGTCCGAAGAGGAGCGTCCGACGGCGCGCAGCGCGGGCGGGCCGGCGATAACGGGGCGGTTGCCCTGGCCCCTCCGGGGGCGGGTGGTCACGCCTTTCGGGCTGCAGCGCCACCCCCGGTTCGGCATCATGGTCTATCGCCGGGGCATCGAGATCGCGGCGCACGACGGGGAGCCCGTGCACGCCGTGGACGCGGGGCAGGTCGTGTTCGCCGACTGGTATACGGGGTACGGCGAGCTCGTCGTCATCGACCACGGCAACGGGTTCTACTCGCTCTACGGGAACCTTTCCCGGCTCGACGTGAAGACGGACGACCGCGTGGCGCAAGGCCAGGTCATCGGGCTGACCGGGGACACGGGGGGGCTCAAGGGCTCCAACCTTTATTTCGAGATACGCCAGAACGGCAAGGCGCAGGACCCGCTTACCCGGCTGGTGAAACGGTAGCGCCGGTCCCGGCGCGCGGCGGACGCCGTTGCGCCGCATCGGAGAGCCGCTATGGAAAACCACAGGGAGGACACCATGATTCGTATCAACCGGAACAAAATTCTGGCCGCTGCACTGGCCTTGCTGCTGGCGGGCTTCTTTCTCGGGCAGGAGCTGGTCCAGGCCAAGACGGACCAGTACGCGGACCTGAAGGAACTGACCCAGGCCATGGAGATCATCAAGCAGAACTACGTCGAGAAGCCGAACATGCACGATCTCATCCAGGGCGCCATCCGGGGGATGGTCGCGAGCCTCGACCCGCATTCTTCCTACATGACCGAACGCGAGTTCAAGGAAATGAACATGGATATCAAGGGTGAGTTCACGGGCGTGGGCATCCAGATCGGGGTCAAGGACCAGCAGCTCACGATCATCGCGCCGATCGAGGACACCCCCGGGTTCCGCGCCGGGCTCGCTGCCGGCGACAAGATCCTCAAGGTCAACGACGCGTGGACCAAGGACCTTTCCATCGACCAGGCCGTGGACAAGATGCGCGGTCCCAAGGGAACGCCGGTGCGGCTCCTGATCATGCGGGAAGGCTGGGACAAGCCGCGGGAGTTCAAGATCATTCGCGACGTGATCCGGGTCGTGAGCGTCAAGTCCCGGATGCTTGCAGACGACATCGGATACGTGAAGATCATCCAGTTCCAGGGCCAGACCGTGGAGGAGCTTGAAAAGGCGCTCAAGGGCCTGGAGGCCAAGGGCATGAAGAAGCTGATCCTCGATCTGCGGAACGATCCGGGCGGACTCCTGGACGCATCGGTCGGCGTGTGCGCGAAGTTCCTGCCGGCGTCGAGCCTCGTGGTATACCTCCAGGGCAGGGACAAGTCGGACCGGAAGGACTTCCTGACCCCCAGCGGGGACAAACCGCTGCAATACCCAATGGTGGTGCTCGTGAACACGGGAAGCGCCAGCGCCTCCGAGATCGTCGCGGGCGCGCTTCAGGATTCGAAGCGGGCGCTCATCGTCGGGACCCAGACCTTCGGCAAGGGATCGGTCCAGACCGTCTTCACCCTTGACGGCGGCGGGATGCGGCTTACGACGGCGAAGTACTATACGCCGAAAGGCCGCTCGATCCAGAACGTGGGCATCACGCCGGACGTCGTGGTGGACCTGCCGGTCGTGGCGGGAGTCAAGGAAGGCGACACCATGCACCTTGTCATCCGGGAGAAGGACCTCGAGCACCATCTCACGAACGACACGATCAAGGAGAAGAAGACCAAGAAGCACCCGACCGGGACCGAGGACGATTTCCAGATGGAGGTCATGCCGAAGAACGACAAGGACGACCTGCAGCTGCAGAAGGCGATCGCGATCCTGAAACCGGCCGTCCTTGCGGGCGACGTGTTCAAGGGCCTGCCCGCGCACAAGTAGGGGCCGCTGCCGCGTGCCGGAAAAAGTTTGACACCAAACGGCAGCCGTTCTATAATCGGCGGACGGGTGATGCCGGACGGGGAATGCGGGCAGAGTGAGCCCGTCGGATAATTCGGCGGCCGAGCAGTTCCGGAACGAAGGCCGGCGACAGACAGGGAGGGATCCCGGTGCTTCGCCGGCCTTTTTCTTTTGCCCAACGGCCGTAGGCGCAGCAAGACGCCATGCAGACGATCATCTTTACCGATCTCGACGGGACGCTGCTCGATGCGTCGGATTATTCCTTCGGCGCGGCCCAACCGGCCCTGGACCGTATCGCCGCGCTTGGGGTCCCTCTCGTGCTCTGCTCCAGCAAGACGCGCACCGAGATCGAGCTCTACCGCGGACGTCTGCAGAACGTCCATCCCTTCATCGTGGAGAACGGCGGCGCGGTGATCGCGCCGGTCGCCTCCTTCGGGTTCCTCCGGTCCGTCCTGCCGCAGGGCGGATTCGTCACGACCGCCTTCGGCATGCCCTACGCTACGGTCCGGAGACGTTTCGTCGCTCTGCGGGAACGCAGGGATGCCGCGGTCCGCGGGTTCGGCGACATGACGGCCGAGGAGGTCGCGGTCTTGACCGGCCTGCCTTTGGCCGAAGCGGAACTGGCCCGGCAGCGGGAGTTCGCGGAGCCCTTCGTGTTCGCGGACGGTGTGCCGGACGAACGGTTCCTGCAGGGACTCAAGGAAGAAGGGCTCTCCTGGACCCAGGGCAGGCTGTACTGCGCCATGGGCAACCATGATAAGGGACGCGCCGTACGGCTGCTCAAAGAATGGTACGTCGGCGAGTTCGGCACGATCCGCGTGATCTGCCTGGGCGACGCCCTGAACGACCTCCCGCTCCTGCGGGAAGCGGACTATCCGGTCCTGATCGCGAAGCCGGACAAGAGCTTTGACGAGCGGATCAAGCTTCCCGGACTCGTCAAGCCCCGCGGGGCCGGCCCGGCGGGGTGGAACCAAGCCGTGCTGGAGCTGCTCCGGTGACGGCGGAGCGGGAAGCGGCAGCGGATATCTTTCGCGCCGCACTCGCGGCTGCCGATCCCGCACAGGCGGTCTCGCGGGCGCTCCGGATCGAAGGGAACCGTCTCTCCGCAGGCGGAGCCTTCTACGACCTGGACGCGTACCAACGGGTGATCGTCGTCGGGGCAGGCAAGGCAACCGCCGCCATGGCGCTGGCCTGCGAAGAGATCATGGGCGACCGCATCGCGGGCGGCCTGATCGTCGTGAAATACGGTCATAGGGCCGCGCTCCGGATCGTCGAGCAGGTCGAGGCCGGCCACCCCGTGCCGGACCAGGCGGGTGTGGACGGGACCGAAGGGATCCTGGATCTCCTGCTGAACGCCGATCAGCAAACACTTGTGCTCTGTCTCCTTTCAGGCGGCGGATCGGCGCTCCTCGTCGCCCCGGCGCCCGGTCTGACGCTTGCGGACAAGCAGCGAACCACGGAGCTGTTGCTCAATGCCGGGGCCGCGATCGGAGAATTGAACGCCGTACGCAAGCATCTGTCCGGCGTGAAAGGGGGAAGGCTGGCCCGGGCGGCGGCGCCCGCGACCATCCTGACGCTCATCCTCTCGGACGTGATCGACGACCGTCTGGACGTCATCGCCTCCGGTCCGACCGCGCCGGACGCATCGAGCTATCAGGACGCCCTCGCGGTGATCAGGCGATATGGGCTGGAACCGGTCCTGCCGCCACGCGTCCAGAGCCTGCTTGCAGCAGGCGTCGCGGGACGGGTTGCGGAGACCGCAAAGGACGATGACCCCTGTTTCCTCCTGACGCGGAACGTGATCGTGGGCGGGAACGCCTTGGCACTCGAGAGCGCGCGGAGCGCGGCGGAGGCGGTCGGCTGGCCGGCACGAATCGTGAGCCGGGGCCTCAGCGGCGAGGCGCGCGATGTCGCGCGCCGGCTGGTTGCAGAAGCCCGCAGGACGCACACGGCCCTCGGCCCCGGGGAGCGCTGCTGCCTCCTGTGGGGCGGCGAGACGACCGTTACGGTGCGCGGCACGGGACACGGCGGCAGGAACCAGGAACTGGCGCTGGCCTTCGCGCTCGCGGCCGCGGGCGATCCGGACATTACGTTCCTGTCCGCAGGCACGGACGGCACGGACGGACCGACCGATGCCGCAGGCGCCGTGGTGGACGGCACGACGACGGCAGCGGCCCGCACGCACGGGATCGCCGCCGAGGAGTTCCTGGCGGAGAACGACTCCTACGGGTTCTTTTCCCGGCTCGACGCCCTGACCGGCGAACGGAGCCATATCATCACGGGGCCGACGGGCACGAACGTCATGGACATCCAGATCGCGCTCGTGGCACGACGCGCGGTCTGAGGCCGGAGACGGTATGGACAGCATCACCACAAGACACGAGGTCGCCGAGCAGCTCGACCGCATCGGGAAGGCCGACGTCCTGGTCGGCATCCCGAGCTTCAACAACGCGCGCACCATCGGCCACGTGGTCCGGGCCGTGCAGGCCGGCCTGGCAAAGTATTTTCCGGACAAAAAGGCCGTGGTCGTGGACTCCGACGGCGGGTCCACCGACGGCACCATGGACGTCGTGCGGAACGCGGTGGTCGACGATTACGACTCCATCCTGCTCCATCACCGCGTGGAGCCCGCCTTCCGGATGGTCTTCCCCTATCACGGCCTGCCGGGCAAGGGCAGCGCCTTTCGCGCGGTCTTCGAACTTGCCGACGCGCTCGGCGTGTCGGCCTGCGCCGTGGTGGACTCCGACCTGCGAAGCATCACGCCCGAGTGGGTGGAGCTCCTGCTCAAGCCGGTCCTGCAGGAGGGGTTCGACTACGTGGCGCCGCTCTACCACCGGCACAAGTACGACGGCACCATCACGAACAGCATCATCTACCCCCTTACCCGCGCCCTCTACGGCAAGCGGGTGCGGCAGCCCATCGGCGGAGACTTCGGCTTCTCGCCCGCGCTCGCGAAGCATTATTACACGAAGGACGTGTGGCAGACGGACGTGGCCCGGTACGGCATCGACATCTGGATGACCACCGAGGCGATCGCGAACGGGTTCCGGGTCGCCCAGGCCTTTCTCGGCGCCAAGTTGCACGACCCCAAGGACCCCGGCGCGGACCTGAGCGCCATGTTGTACCAGGTCGTGGGCTCCACCTTCGGCCTGATGGAGACCTACGCAGACGTCTGGAAGGCGGTCCTGGGATCGGAACCGGTGCCCACCTACGGGTTCCGGTACGAGGTCGGGTTCGAGGACCTGAACGTGGACGTGGGCCGGATGCTCCGGATCTTCCGCGAGGGCGTCAAGAACCTGGGCGAGCTCTGGACCGAGATCGTGGGCAGCGGCGATTTCGGCGAGATCGAGCGGCTGGCAGGGAGCCCCGACAGGACGTTCCGGTTCTCGCGCGAGCTGTGGACGCGGATCGTCTACGATTACGCCCTGGCCCATCACAAGCAGAAACTGCCGCCCGAACATCTCCTCAAGTCGCTCACGCCGCTCTACCTGGGGAAGACGGCCTCCTTCGTGCTGGAAACGGCGAACGGCGGGAACCGGGAGGCCGAGGAGGAGATCGAGCAGCTCTGCGCCGAGTTTGAGGCGAAAAAAGGTCACCTGACGACCAACTGGTCGGCACGAGGAGGTGCAGTATGAAGGACTTCCTGGAATTGATCCTGAAGCCGCTCCATGCGGTGTATACGCAGTTCGCCCGGTTCCTCCCGAACCTGCTTGCGATGCTGATCATCTTCCTGATCGGCATCATCGTCGCGCGGATCGTGCGTCTGATGCTGCTCAAGCTGCTCCGGGCGATCGCCTTCGACAGCTGGAGCGACCGCATGGGACTCACGTCGGTCCTCCGGAAGGGCGACTTCTGGCTCAAGCCTTCCGCGGCCGTGGCGGGGTTCGTCTACTGGCTCCTGCTGCTCACCGCGTTCATGGCCGGTCTGAGCGCGCTCCAGCTCGCCGCGATCGACGGGCTCATCTCCCAATTCGTCGTGTACGTGCCGCGCGCAATTTCGGCGATCCTGATCGTGGTCTTCGGCTACATCATCACGGCGTTCATCGGCCGGGCCGTGTTGATCGCCTCGGTGAACCGGGGCTATTCCTTCTCGAAGGTGCTCGCCGAGTCGGTCCGGCTGCTGCTCATCGTTTTTTTCCTCGCCATGGCCCTGGAGCAGCTCCAGGTCGCGCCCGGCATCGTGGTCGCCGCCTTCTCCATCATCTTCGGCGGCATCGTCCTGACCCTGTCCATCTCCTTCGGCGTCGGAGGGATCGACGCCGCGCGCAAGATCATCTCGCGGCAGGAAGAGGAGAAGAAGGGCAACGAGGGCGGCAGGGACATGAACCACCTCTAGGGAGGGGCCATGACGGACTTCTACCAGACGGGGATCATCACCACGCTCCACTCCTTCGGCAGACCCTCGCTCGAGCGGCTGGAGGCGGAGCTGCGCACGCACGCCGTGGGACGGCCGATCGCGCTCGTCCTGCCGGCCCTCTATTCGGAGTTCGAGGGCAGGGCCATGCCGGCGATCATCGACGAGCTCGCCAAGGTGGACTACCTGAGCCAGGTCGTGCTGGTCCTGGGCAGGGCCACGGACCGCGAGTTCGCCGCGGCCCGCAAGTTCCTCGCGCCGCTCAACACCGAGGTCAAGGTCATCCACAACGAGGGGAAGCGCATCCAGGAGATCTACGCAACGATCAAACGGAACGGCCTCGACCCCGGACAGGACGGGAAGGGGCGGTCCGCCTGGCTCGCCTACGGCTACGTCCTCGCGGCCGGCAAGGCGGACGTGATCGCGCTGCACGACTGCGACATCCTGACCTACAACCGGGAGCTCCTGGCCCGGCTGTGCTACCCCGTGGCAAACCCGAACCTCGACTACGTCTTCTGCAAGGGATTCTACAGCAGGGTCACGGACCGGATGCACGGACGGGTCACGCGGCTCCTGGTCACGCCGCTCATCCGCTCGATCCAGCAGCTGATCGGGCAGCACCGCTTCCTGCGGTTCCTCGACAGCTTCCGCTACCCCCTGGCCGGCGAGTTCAGCATGCACGCGGACCTGGCGCGCGTGAACCGGATCCCCTGGGACTGGGGGCTCGAGGTCGGGTCCCTGGCCGAGGTCTACCGGAACTATTCGCCGCGGCGCGTCTGCCAGGTCGACATCGCCACGACCTACGAGCACAAGCACCAGTCCCTTTCCGCCGGCGACCCGGAACAGGGGCTCATGAAGATGACGGTGGACATCTGCAAGGCGATCTTCCGGACCCTGGCGTCGGAGGGAGTCGTGTTCTCAGACGGCCTGTTCAAGTCGCTGTCCGTGGCCTATCTGCGGAGCGCCGAGGACACGATCATGAAGTACGAGGCCGACGCGGCGATCAACGGCCTCCTCTTCGACCGCCACGAGGAGGCCAAGGCCGTCGAGGCCTTCACGAACGCCATCGCCCTGGCGTCGCGGGTCTACTTCGAGAATCCCATGGGATCGCCGCTCATCCCGAACTGGAACCGGGTGGCGTCCGCCATTCCCGGCGTCTTCGAGATGCTGAAAAAGGCGGTGGAAGAGGACAATCGATAAAGGGGATTGGTTATGGAATCGCAGCTCCACAAAGTGCTCGTCCCGATAGCCCTGACGGTCGGCATCACCGGCGGACTGCTGCTCGTCCGGCATATCACCTTCCGGGTGCTGCGCGCCTGGGCCGCGAAGACCACCACGCAGCTCGACGACATCATCATCGGGGCGATCAGAGGCCCCTCGATCCTCCTGGTCGCGGCGATCGGGGTCCGGATCGGCATCTCCTTCGCGGCGATCCCGGAACGGTACCTCGTCTGGCTGACGAAGTCCCTGCACGTCGTCATTATCCTGTCCGTGACGGTCGCGACCGCGACCCTCGCGGGCGAGCTCTTCCGGCACTACGTCCGGCGGGTGAACATCCCGCTCCCGACCACGGGCCTGGCCTACGGCATCCTGAAGGGTTCGATCTACATCATCGGGTTCCTGATCATCCTGTCCGTGCTCGGCATCTCGATCGCGCCGCTCATCACGGCCCTGGGCGTGGGCGGCCTGGCCGTGGCCCTGGCGCTCCAGGACACCCTGGCGAACCTCTTCGCGGGCATTCACATCCTGCTCGAGAAATCGGTGCGCGTGGGCGATTTCATCAAGCTGGAGTCGGGGCAAGAGGGGTACATCCAGGACATCACGTGGCGGACCACGCGGGTCCGCATGCTGCCGAACAACGTGGTCGTCGTCCCGAACAGCAAGCTCGCCCAGAGCGTCGTGACGAACTACTACCTGCCGGAGAAGCGCATGTCGCTTCTCCTCCCCATCGGCGTGAGCTACGCCGCGGACCCGGACGTGGTGGAGCGGGTCCTCGTGGAGGAGGCGACGAAGGGCACGGCGGACATCCCGGGGCTCCTGGCCGATCCCGCGCCCTTCGTGCGGTTCATCCCGGGATTCGGCGACAGCTCTCTGGACTTCACGCTCGTCTGCCAGGTTGCGGAGTTCCCCGATCAGTACGGGGTGCAGCACGAGCTGCGGAAGCGGATCTTCCGGCGGTTCAAGCAGGAGGGGATCGATATCCCCTATCCGCACCGGACCGTATATCTGCGCGAAGAAAAGGAGTGGAAGGCATGAACGGCGTCTTCGAGTTCCGGCAGAGCGTCAGCATCATCAAGGCCACGGGCGAAAAGGCGGGCACCCTGCGCGAGCTGCGCGAGGGGATCGCAAAGATCGCCCCCGAGTCGATCCGCCACCATACCTACGAGTACCTGCGCAAGGGCCTGATCCGGGAATACACCAACGACTTCGCCTACTGGGCCGGGGAGAGTCTGGAAGAGCGCGCCCTGTCCGAGCAGCTCTCGAACATCGATCCCTTCGCCGCCCGTGATCTGGAAGAGCTTCGCCGGACCATCCTTGCGGTGATCGATGATTACCTCACGAACTTCCCCGAGCCGCGCGCGGCCATGGAGCGGGATGAGTTCCACTTCACCCAGACCGTACGGCTCGTGTTCCCCGCGGGGATGGGGGCGAAGAACCTCGCCGAGCTCCTGATGGCCGTCAAGTACGTGGATGCGGGCTCCCTCTACTATCATTTCTACGAGGCACGCAGCAGGCTGGAGTCGCCGGTGGACGACTTCTCGGCCTGGATCGGGGAGGTGCTCGGCAAGCGCGAACTGGCGGAGCGGATCCGCGCCATCGATCCCTTCATGCACTCGGGCGAGGGGATCCGCGAGCACATTACGCGCGCGATCGAAGAGGAGCTGCAGCGGGACATGGCGGCAGCGGGGTTGGAGCGATGATCGAACAATACAAGGGCGTATCGCCGTCGGGCGACATCAACCTGCTCCAGCGGCTCGGGGACCGGCTGCGCGACAAGCAATTCCTGCACGTCAACTCCACGCGCGAGGGCGGCGGGGTGGCCGAGATCCTGCACCGAATGATCCCGATCCTCGCGTCCCTCGGCATCGCGGCGCGGTGGGAGGTGATCGAGGGAGACGCGCAGTTCTTCGACATCACGAAGAAGGTCCACAACGCCCTGCAGGGGAACGCCGAGACGATCACCCAGGCCATGTGGGACCATCACTACGAGGTGAACAAGCGGAACGCGGCGCGCTTGGACCTCGCGGCGGACGCGGTCCTGATCCACGACCCCCAGCCCTCGCCCCTGGTCGCGTTCCGGAAGGAGGGGCTCTGGATCTGGCGGTGCCACATCGACGTCTCGAACCCCGTGAAGGACGTCTGCGATTACCTGCTGCGCTACTGCACGAAGTACGACGCCTCGATCTTCTCGGTCGCCAAGTTCGCCCGGGCCATGCCGATCGCCGAGTTCATCATCCCGCCGTCCATCGACCCCCTGAGCGACAAGAACCGGGACCTGACCGACGCGGAGGTGGCCGCAACCGCCGAAAAGTTCCAGATCCCCACGGACCGGCCGATCATCCTGCAGGTCTCGCGCTTCGACCGGTTCAAGGACCCCATCGGCGTGATCCGGGCGTACCGGCTGGCGAAGAAGTACAACGACTGCGTCCTGGTCCTTGCCGGCAGCCCGGCCACGGACGATCCCGAGGGCGCGGCGGTCCTGGCCGAGGTGCGGGAGTTCGCGGCGAACGACGAGGACATCCGGATCCTGCTCCTGCCGCCCTTCAGCGACAAGGACATCAACGCCCTGCAGCGCATGGCCGCCGTAGTGCTTCAGAAGTCGCTCAAGGAAGGGTTCGGGCTTACGGTCTCGGAGGCCATGTGGAAGGGAAAACCGGTGCTCGGCGGGGCGAACGGCGGCATCCCCATCCAGATCGCCCATGGCGTCACCGGGTTCCTCGTCCACTCCGTGGAGGGGGCCGCCTTCCGCATCCGGCAGCTCCTGAACAATCCCGACATGGCGCGGCGGCTGGGAGAGCAGGCGCGGGAATATGTGCGCCGCAACTTCCTGATCACCCGTCAGGCGCGGGATTACCTGGCGGTCTGGTACTCCCTCCTCGATCCGGGAAGAAGCGTCCTGGAGCTCTGATGACGGCACGGATCGCACAATTCGTCCGCGAGTCGCTCGCCGGCAAGCGGCTCGTGGTGGTATCGAACCGCGAGCCCTATGTGCAGAAGAAGACGAGCGCGGGGCTCCGCGTGGAGCAGCCCGCCGGCGGTCTTACGTCGGCCCTCGACGACATGCTCCGGGCCACGGGCGGCGTCTGGGTCGCCTGGGGAAGCGGCTCCGGCGACCGCGAGGCCGCGGACAGCGAGGACCGGGTTGCGGTCCCGCCCGAGAAACCCGCCTATACGCTGCGGCGCGTCTGGCTCAGCCCGAGCGAGGTCGAGAACTACTACCACGGCTACGCCAACCAGGTGCTCTGGCCCCTTTGTCACATCGCGCTCGACCGCGTCTACTTCCGGAAGAAGTTCTGGGAAGATTATGTGCGCGTGAACCGGTCCTTTGCCGACGCCGTGCTCGACGAGGCCCGGGACGACGCGCTCGTCTGGATCCACGACTATCATCTCTGTCTCGCGCCGCGGTTCATCCGCGAGCGGAACGCCGACGCCGTGCTCGCCCACTTCTGGCACATCCCCTGGCCCGACTGGAGCGTGTTCCGCGTCTGCCCCCAGGCCCGCGAGATCCTGGAGGGGCTGCTCGGCAACGATCTGATCGGGTTCCAGATCCCGGCGTTCGTCAAGCACTTCCTGGAGTGCGTGGAGGAGTGCCTCGGCGCCGAGATCGATCACCGGCGCAATACGGTCCTCTGGAACGGCCGGACAACGGCCCTGCAGGCGTTCCCGATCAGCATCGACTTCGCCAAGTTCGACGCCCTGGCGTCCGCGCCGCGCACCGTCGTTGCCATGCGCGAGCTCCGCGGCCGCTACCGGCTGCCGGAGCAGACGGGCGTGGGCGTGGACCGGCTCGAATACACCAAGGCCCTGATCAAGCGGCTCCAGGCAATCGCATTGTTCTTTGAACGCTATGAAAAAATGCGCGGCCGCTTCACCTTCATCCAGATCGCGGTCCCCACGCGGATGAAGGAGCCCTACCTGAGCTACCGCGAGGCCGTGGAGGGGCTGATCGCCAAGATCAACCGCAAGTACGGGCGGGGAGACTGGAAGCCGATCGTCTACATCGACCGGAAGGTGGAGCACCGGGACCTGGCGGCCTACTACCGCATGGCCGACGTGGGCGTGATCAGCTCGATCTACGACGGCATGAACCTGGTGGCCAAGGAGTACGCGGCTTCGCAGATCGACGAGAAGGGGGTGCTCATCCTGAGCGAGTTCGCGGGCGCCGCGGACGAGCTCGACGGCGCCCTCCTCGTGAACCCCTACGACATCGAAGGGTTCTCCACGGCGATCAAGAACGCCCTCGCCATGCCGGACGCCGAGCGGAAGAGCAGGATGACGGGGCTCCGCCGACACGTGCGGGAGAACGATATCTATAAATGGATCCAGGACGTGGTGCGCGAGCTGACCGAGATCGGGAAGGCGAAGGAGTGCCGTTCGCGCTATCTCTTCGATCATCTGGAGGAGTTCCACGCGGCGCTCGGCATCCGGGGGGTCTTTCTGTTCCTCGATTACGACGGGACCCTCGCGCCGATCGCGGATTCGCCGGAGCACGCAGCCATCCCGCATACCGTGCATACGCTCCTTGCCCAGCTGGTCGGGCGCATGCCTCTGGCGATCGTGACCGGCAGGGGACTGGATGATATCGAGCACCGGGTGGGGATCGAGGATGCGGTCTATGCGGCGAACCACGGTTCCGAGATCCGGTTGCACGGCCGGATGCTCGCGAGCCGGCACGCGGACGACGACCGCAGGCGGCTCGCGGAGCTCTTGGACCGGCTCCGGACCGCGCTCGCGCCGTTCCCGGGGGTCCTGATCGAGGACAAGGGGCTCACGGCGAGCGTGCACTATCGGAAAGCGGACGTCCGCCGGCTCGGCGATATCGAGGCCCAGTTCCGGACCGTCGTCCAGGATTACGCGGAACGGCTGCGGGTCACTTCCGGCAAGAAGGTCTTCGAGATCAGGCCGAAGGGGGCCTGGCACAAGGGCGAGGCCGTGAACTGGATCCTCGACGCCATGGGCGACGGAAAGATCGGCATCTATATCGGCGACGACGTAACGGACGAGGATGCCTTCCGGGCGCTCCAGGGACGCGGCGTCTCGATCTCGGTGGGCGGCAGCGCACACGCGGACTACCACGTCCGGGAGCAGGAGGAGGTGGAGCGGGTCCTCGAGCTCCTGGTCGCCTGGCAAGGCGCGGCAGTTCCATGAGGACGCGGCCCGTCCTCGCGATCGGCCGGGCTTTCCTGCTCGCGATCGCCCTGCTCCTTGCTGCGGGGTGCGAGCACGCGGTCCAAGAGCGGACCGCGACCTCCGGCACGACCATCGTCTTCAAGCACGGCAAGATCGCCGGGGACCCGGCCGCGTTCCGCCGGATCCTTGCGGAGTTCGAAAAGGAGAACCCCGGCATCACGGTCCGGGACGAGACCCTGCCCGCGAACACGGACGAGCAGCACCAGTTCTACGCCGTGAACCTCGAGGGCGGGAGCGCCGATTTCGACGTGTTCGCCCTGGACGTGATCTGGGTGCCCGAGTTCGCGCGCGCCGGATGGCTCCGGGACCTGAGCGCGATCCTTCCGCCTGCGAAACGCTCCGCCTTCTTCCCCGGGCCCATCCGCGCCGTCACCTTCGCGAACAAGACCTACGCAGTTCCCTGGTACATCGACGCCGGGCTCCTCTACTATCGCACGGACCTCCTGCGGAAATATCACCGCCCCGTGCCGAAGACCTGGGACGGTCTGGTCCGGACCGCGCAGGAGATCACCCGCAGCGAGAAGGACCTCTACGGGTTCATCTGGCAAGGCAAGCAGTACGAAGGGCTCGTCTGCAACGTGCTGGAATATTTCTGGAGCAACGGCGGCGCGGTGCTTGCGAAGGGCAAGCCGGTCCTGGACAGCAGCGCGAACGTGGCGGCACTCCAGTTCATGCGCGACCTCATCGCGAAATACGACGTCACCCCGCCGCTCGTCGCCACGGCCATCGAGGAGCCCACGCGCCACCTCTTCGGCAGCGGCAGGGCGCTCTTTATGCGCAACTGGCCCTATGCCTGGAACATCTTCAACCGGCCCGGGTCCGCGGTCCGGGGGAAGGTGGGCGTTGCGCCGCTCCCCGCCTTCCCGGGCCACGCAAGCGCGTCCACGCTCGGCGGGTGGCAGCTCGGGGTGAACCGCTTTTCGCGCCGACCCGAGGCGGCCGAGAAGCTCGTCCGGTTCCTGACCTCGGCACGGGTCCAGAAGATCATGGCGCTCACCATCGGGTACAAACCCACGCGCACGGCGCTGTACCGTGATCCTGATCTCCTGCGGGAGCAGCCCTTTATCGTAAAGCTCGCCGGGATCTTCCGCAGGGCCCGGCCCCGGCCCGTGACGCCCTTTTACCTCATGATCACGCAGGTGCTGCAACCCGAGTTCAGCGCCGCGATCACGGGCATCAAGACGCCCGCTGCCGCGCTCCGCTCGGCGCAGAAGCAGGTGCAGCACATCCTGGAGGCGGAGCCATGACGAGCCAGGATCGCGGCAACCGGTTCGTCCTTCCGGCCCTCGTCGTCCTCACCCTGGTCACGGTCTATCCCGTGCTCTCGGTCCTGTATCTGAGCCTGCACCGGAAGATGCTGCTCTTCGGCATCTCGCGGTTCACGGGGCTCGAGAACTACCGTTTCTTGCTTACCGACGACCGGTTCTGGAACGCCCTGGGGAACACGGTCTATTTCACGGGCTTGTCCGTCTCGCTCGAGCTTGTTTTGGGGATGGCGATCGCCCTTTTGCTCAACCGGAGATTCCGGTTCCAGGGGCTTGCGATCGCCGCGGTCCTCGTGCCCTGGGCCGTTCCCACGGTCGTGTCGGCGCGCATGTGGGAATGGCTCTACAACACCGATTTCGGCCTTCTGAACTATCTCCTGGGTGCCAAGATCAACTGGCTGGGCAGCCCTTTCTGGGCGCTGAACGCCGCGGTCTGCATGGACGTCTGGAAGACCACGCCCTTCGTGGTCATCCTGCTTTTGGCGGGCTTGAAGACGATTCCGCCCGAACTGTACCAGGCGGCGCGGATCGACGGCGCGAACGCCTGGGCCCTGTTCCGGCGCATCACCCTGCCGCTCCTCATGCCCGTGATCCTCGTGGCGCTCATCTTCCGGACCCTCGACGCATTCCGGATCTTCGACGCCGTGTACGTCCTGACCGGCGGCGGCCCGGCCAATACCACCGAGACGCTTTCCATCTACGCTTACAAGGTCCTGTTCCAGACGCTCCAGTTCGGGTACGGCTCCGCGCTCAGCGTCGTGGTCTTTCTCTGCACCGGCGCCATTACGGTGCTGTACCTCCGCATGCTGCGCCGGGAAGCGCCGGCGCGGTGAGAAGAGGAGATATGCGGGGGATTCGTGATTCCTGTCTTGTGGTGATACTCTCGCGTCTGATCAGGGGGCGGCTGTGAGACCTATGATAAAACGTGCCGTGTTTTATCTGACGTTGCTGCTGGTCCTTCTCTGGTCGCTCGGCCCGTTCCTGTGGCAGGTCGTAACGAGCCTGAAGCCCGACAGCGAGCTGACACAATTGCCGCCGCTCCTGCCCGTTGCGCCTACGCTCGGCCATTACCGCGCCGTGTTCACGGGCACGGACTTTTTGCGGGTCATCGGGAACAGCGCCATGGTCGCGTCCGCAACCACGGTCCTGTCCGTGGCGATCGGGTCTCTTGCCGCCTTCGGGCTGGCGAAGCTCAGGGTCCGGGCCAAGGGGCTCATCCTGCTCTTCGTGCTTTCGGCGTCCATGTTCCCGCCCATCGCGACCGTGAGCCCGCTCTACCTCATCATCCGCGGCCTCGGCCTGCGCGACACCTGGTGGGCACTGATCATCACGTACACGACCTTCACCCTCCCGCTCGCGATCTGGATCCTGACGAACTTCTTCCGTTCCGTGCCCGACGAGATCTACCTGGCGTCGCGCGTGGACGGGTGCAGCCCCTTCCAGTCCTTCCTCCGGGTCATGCTGCCCCTGGCTGCACCGGGCATCTTCACGGCCGCGATCCTGGTCTTTATCTTCTCCTGGAACGAGTTCCTTTTCGCGCTCACCTTCACCGCCACCTCCGCATCGCGTACGATCCCGGTGGCCATCGCGCTCTTCCCGGGCCTGCACGAGCTGCCCTGGGGCGACATCGCCGCCGCGTCCGTGGTCGTGACGCTGCCGCTCGCCGCGCTCGTCTTCGTGCTCCAGCGCAGGATCGTGGAGGGGTTGACCGCAGGGGCGGTGAAGGGATGATGCGGCGCTAGTCTTGGTGCGGCACGGGCGTGTCGTCCGGGGCAAGACGGGGAATGAGCAGGCGGAAGGCATAGGGGAAGAGGACTCCGGACAGGATCGCGGCGAGCACGACCGCGCCGCCGGATTCCGGGGAGAGCAGGCCCAGGGCGGTGCCGATCGCGCCGGTCACGACCATGAGCGACAGGGGCGCGCTCAGGATGAGCGACGCGCCCGCTGCCTCGGTGAGGCCGAATCCCAGGAACCGGCCGAGGAAAAGGACGCTTGCGCGCGCGCCGAAGACCGCGCAGGCGAGGAGGGCGGCCTCGCCCAGCACCTGCGGCGACGTGAGGAGCCGGGCCGGGACGTCGGCGCCCACGCCCATGAAGAAGAAGGGCGTGAAGAACCCGAACCCCAGGGCGTTGATCTTCGCCTCGAACCGGCCCTTGCTCTGGAACACGAAGCTGAAGATGAGGCCGGCCATGAAGGAGCCCAGGATCGCCTCGACGCCGGCGCGGGACGCGATGAGCGCGCCTGCAAAGGCGACGGCCACGGTCACGCGGATGCCCTCTTCCACCGGGTCGTCGCTCTCCATGACGCGCTCGACGCGCTCGGGGTTCCACCAGGCCACGACGTAGAGGAGCCGCAGGAAGAGCGCGGCCAAGAGGAGCAGGACGATCAGCTTTGCGCCTGCTGCCGCGGCCAGGAGCGTCAGGCCGTGGGTGTGGTACACGTCCGCTGCCGTGAGCGCCAGGATGGACAGGAGCTCTCCGGTCAAGGCGACGCCCACCACGTCCCGGCCCCAGGCGGTCCTGGCGAGCCGCGATTCTTTCAGGACCGGGATCACGATCCCGGCGGACATGACCGAGACCGTGACGCCCAGGAAGAAGGGCTGCCCGCCGCGGACGAAGAGGACGGGCATGACGCAAAGGGGCAAGGCCGCGATCACCAGATACCAGCAGAGCCTCTTGCCGCGCAGGAGGGAGCGGATGTCGAGCTCCATGCCGGCGATGAACATGAGGTAGATGAAGCCCAGCTCCTTGAGCAGCGAGAACCAGTCCGGCCGGTGGTGCACCACGGTGTGGAACAGGGCAGCGCCGTACAGGATCTCGAGCACCGCTGAAGGGACGCCGACGCGGCGCGACAAGAAGGGGATGGCCGCGGCGCCCGCCACCACGGCGAAGAGGATGAGGAACTCGTCCTGCATGGCGTCAGGCCCCCGGGCTCACAGGGCCTCCTCCACGTGCGGCACGAGCAGCGTCGTGAGCGGGGCCTTGCGGAGCAGGTGCCACGTCGGGTCGGGGTCGAGGAGCGAGAGGGGCCAGCGCTGCGCCGTGAGCGCCGCAGCGTCGAGCAGGAGCAGGTTTTGGTCTTTGAGCGCAGAAAGTACGGCGTGGACCGGATTGCCGTCGAGCGTCTCGGTCGCGATCTCGGTCCGGTACATGAGCCCGAGTTCGGACACGGTCTTGCGCAGGGCCGCGAAGGTGCGCAGGCCCTCCTCGGAGGTGATGTGACGCATGGGACGGACCAGGAGCGCGGAGACCGCGATGTTCAAGGACGACGCGATCTCGAGCGCCGTCTCGAGGCTGTGGCGGGGTTCGAGGCCCTGGGCCGCGGGCACGGCTGCCTGCACGTAGGGGTGCGTGTCGCGGCTGATCAGGACCGGACAGGAGGCGGCCGCGCAGAGCCGCAGCAGACCGCGCTTCCCGACGGCCGGGAGGGGCCGGGGGCGCAGGGCGCTCCCGTGCAGGACCACGAGCCCGAAGTCCTGCGTGTTCTCCTGCGCGATCCGCTCGATCGCCCGCGGGAGCGGCAGGTCGAGCTTCCGTTCTTCCAGGTGGGGGAATTTTTCGCGATCGATCGGGAGCTTCGCGCGCATGGCCTTGCGCGCTGCGCGCACCGAGTAGACCAGGAGAAGGCGCTGGAGCGGGAAGACCGCGAAGAGGTGTTCCAGCTCGTTGAAGAACGCCTCGTCCTCGTCGCCGGCAAGGCATGCCGCGACCGTGGAGCCGTATTCGAGAGGGAACTTCTCGAAGCTGAAGGTCATGATCTCGGCAACGGTCTTGAGCACCGCGGGGTCGCCGAGGATCACCAGCCGGTCCTTGGCCTTGAGCACGGTGTCGCCGCGCGGCACGATGATGTTGTTGTCCCGGTAGATGACGCCGATCCGCCAGCGCAAGGGGACCAGGTGCCGCAGGGGCTTGTTCGCCAGGCGCGAGTGGGGGTGGAGCTCCACCTCCAGGATCTCGTCCTTGCCCAGACCGATGGCCGCCGCCGTGCGGGTGCGGTGCTCCAGGAGGTTGCGGATCCCGGCCGCGCTGGCCGAGAAGGGGTCCTGCACATCCGCGCCGAGCTCCGCGAGCTGCTGCAGGCCCTTGGCGGACGTGCCGACGGCGATCACGCGTTTCGGACGGAAGTCCTCCTTCAGGAGACGGGCCGCCTCGATGTTCACCTCTTCGAGGGTGGTGCTGATGATGACGCACTCGGCATCGTCCACCTCGGCACGGGCGAGCGTGAGCCTGCTCGTGGCGTCTGCGACGAGCATGGTCACCCCGTCCCCGCGCAGCTTGCGCGCCCGTTCCTCGGCGTCGGGAGCCGGGTCGATGCAGGTGAGGTCGAAGTCCTTCGGCAGCCTGCGCAGCAGCTCGCTGCCGATCCTGCCCAGGCCGATGATGACGAGGCGGCGGCGCTTCATGGGCGCTCCTCGTTGGATTCCAGCGTGCGGGTCATGGCGTTACTATAGCAGAACGGCAGGAAAAAACAACCGCTCGGTGCGGCGCGGAGACGCGCGGGAAAGGAGTGCCCATGGCGGGCATCCGCTTTGAAAACGTCACGATGTCCTTCGCTGCACAACCGGTGATCCAGGGGCTCGACCTCTCGGTCCAGGAAGGCGAGTTCTTCACCTTCGTGGGACCGAGCGGGTGCGGCAAATCCACGGTCCTGAACCTGATCGCGGGGCTCACGCAGCCGACCACGGGCCGCATCCTCTTCGACGGGCAGCCGGTGGATCGACTCTCGCCGCGGGAGCGCGACGTGGCCATGGTCTTCCAGAGCTACGCCCTCTATCCCCACCTTACGAAATTCGAGAACATCGCCTTCCCGCTCCGCATGCGCAGGACGCCCGCGCCCACGGTCCGCGCCGAGGTCGGGCGCGTCGCGGACCTGCTCGGCCTCACGGACCTGCTCGAAAAGAAGCCCCGGGAGCTTTCGGGCGGCCAGCGCCAGCGCACGGCTCTCGGCAGGGCCATCATCCGGAAGCCCACGGTCTTCCTGATGGACGAGCCGCTCTCGAACCTGGACGCGCGGCTCCGGATCGAGATGCGGAGCGAGCTGAAGCGGCTGCACCGGGAGCTGGGGATCACGACCGTCTATGTGACGCACGACCAGGCAGAGGCCATGGGACTGTCGGACCGGATCGCCGTGCTCTCCGCGGGCAAGGTCCGGCAGTGCGACGCGCCGCAGGCGGTCTATCGAAATCCGGCGAACACCTTCGTGGCGGGATTCATCGGCAGCCCGGCTATGAACCTGGTGCGCTCTACCGTCCACGCCGCGCATCCGCTCACGCTGGATTGCCTCGGCGCGTTGCTTCCTGTGCAGGCCAGGGTCCCTGCCGGGACTGCCGAGGTGCTGGTCGGGATCCGGCCCGAGGATGCCCTGGTCGAGGCAGCGGAACGGGAAGGCGCGCGACCCGTGACCGTCTCGGTGGTCGAGCCCGCGGGACCGAATGCCTGGGTGGACGTGGTATGGGAGGGGACGCCGCTCACGACCACGGCCAAGCCCGATACCACGCTCCGGCCGGGCGACAAGGCATACCTGGTCATCGCAACCGACCGGGTCTCTCTGTTCGACGTTGCGTCGGGAGAGCGGATTCCCTGAGCGGGGATGACTGCGGAGTCGTATGGGCAAGACCGCGGTCTCTGCCTAGGGCGCGCTGTAGCTCATCCGAAATACCTGGCCCGAGTGGACCGCCAGGATGGAGCCGTCGTTGGCCTGGTTTATGGCAAAGTTGTCAACGGCGCCGGTGTTCGTCGCAAAGAGGGTCTTGGTCCTGGTCGCGAGCGGCCACAATTGATAGTCGCCGATGGTGGAGACCAGGAGCGCGTCCTCTGCAGCGATATATTCGATGTCGGGCACGGTAATGGCCGCACTGTCCAGCACGTTGGCGGCAAAGGTGGTGCGCGTGGTGGTGCCGTCGGCAATTTCGTAGATGACGTTGGCGGACCGCTCCAGCAGATAGATGTTGCCGCTGCCGTCGACCGTCACCGCGGGCACTGCGCCGCCCGTGGTGACGTTGGTGAGGGTGGTGATCAGGGTCGGGCTGGCGGGCGTTGCCGTGGGGAATCCATAGAGGTATGCAGTGGAGGTCCCGCGGTCTCCGTAGACTGCCAGCAGCCGGGCGTTCTTCCGGTCGTAGGCCATGCGCATGATCGGAAGCGCGGCACCGCCCGCGGACCAGGTGGCGGGGGTGCCCCCGGCAGAGTTCGTGTCGATCGTCCCGTTGGTCATGCCGATGTACACGGTGCCGGCGTCGTCGTGCTCCAGGGCGTTGCAGTCGATCGGAAGCGGATCGCCGTAGGGCGTCAGACCGGCGGCGGTCACGGTCATCAGTTGGGGGCCGAAATTATGGTCGCACAGAAGCACGGTGCCGTCGGCCAGTTCGGCAATTGCGGTCGCATTGACGTAGGGGGTCAGGTGCGTTGCACTGCCGTCTGCGGGGTTGTAGGCGGTGAGGTTGGCGCCGACGCCGTTGCCGGTGACGAAGACGCCGCCTTTGGGATACCAGAGCAGCGGACCGGCCCCGGCGAGCGGCTCGACCACCTTGGTCCAGGTCGTGCCGCCGTCGTAGCGGAAAAGGCCGCTGGCCGAGGGGAAGGAATAGAGCGTGTTGGTCGCGTCCAGGGCCACCGCGATCGGCTCGGTGG
>JBJKRX010000094.1:0-9867 GCA_046704425.1 Nitrospirota bacterium | reverse complement strand
ATAAAAAAGCCCCGTGCGACCGCACGGGGCTTTCGGTTTCTCTCGTCTCGCCAGGCACGACGATCAGACCGTCATGATCTCCTTCTCCTTATGCGCGAGCAGCTCGTCGATCTTCTTGATGTGATCGTCCGTGGCCTTCTGGATCTCGTCCTGCAGCTTCTTGGTCGCGTCCTCGGAGACGTGCGCCTCCTTGTCCTTCCCCTTTTTCTTGATCTCGTCGTTCACGTCGCGCCGGATGTTCCGCACCGCGACGCGGGCGTCCTCAGCAAGCTTCTTCGCGTGCTTCACGATCTGCTGCCTGCGCTCCTCGGTCAAGGGCGGCATGCTCAGGCGGATGATCTTCCCGTCGTTGTTCGGGGTGATCCCCACGTCGGACTTGAGGATGGCCTTTTCGATCTCGCCCAGCATCTTCGCCTCCCAGGGCTGGATCGTGATCTGACGCGGATCCGGCACCGCGAGCGACGCCACCTGGCTCAGGGGGGTCTGCGTACCGTAGTAATCCACCGTGATCCCTTCGAGGATCCCCAGCGACGCCCTGCCCGTGCGCAGCGCGCCGAACTCCTTCCGGAGCGTGTCCACGGTCTTGTTCATCCGCTCGTCGGCCTTCTTCTGCAGTTCGCTCGTCATGCGTCCCTCCCGGAGACCACCGTCCCGATCGCTTCTCCCGCGATGATCTTCTTGATGTTGCCCGGAACGGTCAGGTTGAATACGATGATCGGCAGGTTGTTGTCCTTGCAGAGCGAGATGGCCGCCGCGTCCATGACGCGGAGGTCGTCCCGGAGCACGTCGAGATAGGAGAGCCGGTCGTAGCGCACCGCCGCAGGGTCGCGCATCGGATCGGCGCTGTAGACGCCGTCCACCTTCGTGGCCTTCATGATGACCTCGGCCCCGATCTCCATGGCCCGGAGCGCGGCAGCCGTATCGGTCGTGAAGTAGGGGTTCCCGGTGCCCGCGGCGAAGATGACGACGCGCCGCTTCTCCAGGTGCCGCACCGCCCGCCGCCGGATGTACGGCTCGGCGAGCTCGCGCATCTCGATGGCCGACTGCACCCGGGTGACGACGCCCTTGTTCTCGAGGATGTTCTGGAGGGCCAGGGAGTTCAGGACCGTGGCCAGCATGCCCATGTAATCGGCGCTGGCGCGCTCCATGCCCTTGGCCGCCGCGGACAGGCCGCGGAAGATGTTGCCGCCGCCGATCACGATCGCGATCTCGACGCCCACGGCGTAGACGTCCTGGATCTCGGAGGCGATCGCATCGAGCACGGCGTGGTCGATGCCGTAGCCCTGCTCGCCCATCAGGGCCTCGCCCGAGAGCTTGAGCAGAATGCGTTTGTAGCGCGGCTGGATCATAAGGGGGGCGTTCCGCTTACCGGAGCTGGGCCGCGACCTCGGCGGCGAAGTCCTCTTTCTTCTTTTCGATGCCCTCGCCGAGCTGAAAGCGCGTGAACCGTTTGATGACGGCGCCCTTCAGCACGGCCTTGACCTTCTGCTTGCCGTCGGGGTCCTTGATGAAGACCTGCTCCAGGAGGCAATTTTCGCTGAAGTACTTTTCGAGCTTCCCGTCCACGATCTTCCCGAGCACGGCCGCGGGCTTGCCCGATTCCTTGGCCTGGGCCTCGTAGATGGCCCGCTCGTGCTCGATCGCCGCGGCCGGGACCGTGTCCCGGGACAGGAAGGGAGGGTTCGCCGCCGCGATGTGCATGGCGATGTCCTTGCCGAGCGCCTCGTCGCCGCCCGCGTAGTCCACCATGACGCCGATGCGGGTGCCGTGCAGGTAGACGGCGAGCGCACCGTCGGTCTCGAACCGCGTGAAGCGGCGGACCGCGATGTTCTCCCCGATCTTCTGGACCAGGGCCTGACGCCGCGCCTCCACGGTCTCTCCGCCCATCGTGAGCCCGGCGAGCCCGGCCGGGTCCGCGGGGTTCTGGTCCCGCACGAGCTCGGCGAGCCCGCGCGCGAACTGCTGGAACTCCTCGTTCTTCGCTACGAAGTCCGTCTCGCTGTTGACCTCGATCAGGGCGCCGACGGTGCCGGACAGGGCGGAAGCGATCATGCCCTCGGCGGCCACGCGGCCCGACTTCTTCGCGGCCGCGGACAGGCCCTTGGTCCGCAGGATGTCCACCGCCTTCTCGAATTCGCCGCCGGCCTCTTCAAGCGCCTTCTTGGCCTCCATCATGCCGACGCCGGTCTTTTCACGCAGTTCCTTGACCGCGGTTGCGGATATTGCCATGACAAAACCCCTTTCTGAAAATATACGGTTTCGGTGTTCCCGTGCCGCCGCCTACTCCGCGGCAGGAGCGGAGTCCGTTGCAGGGGCAGGGGCGGCCGCTGCCTCCGCCGCAGCCGCTTCCTCCTGCTCCCGGATGATCGCCTGGCGGCCCTCGATCACGGCGTCCGCCATCTTGGAAGCCATCAGGCGGATGGCGCGGATCGCGTCATCGTTGCCCGGGATCACGTAATCGATGTTGTCCGGGTCGCAGTTCGTATCGACTACCGAGACCACGGGGATGTTCAGCTTGTTCGCCTCCTGGACCGCGATCGCCTCCTTGCGGGGGTCGATGACGAACATGAGCGACGGCGGCTGCATCATGGTCTTGATGCCGGACAGGCTCTTTTCGAGCTTGCCGCGCTCCTTCTCCAGGCCCGCGACCTCTTTTTTCGTGAGCTTCTCGTAGGTGCCGTCCTCTTTCATCTTCTCGATCCGCTTGAGCCGGTCGATGCTCTTCCGGATCGTCATAAAGTTCGTGAGCATGCCGCCGAGCCAGCGGCTCGAGACATAGTACATGCCGCACCGCTTCGCCTCTTCGGTGATCGAGTCCTGGGCCTGCTTCTTGGTGCCGACGAACAGGATGTCCTTCCCCTCGGCGGCCGAGGTGCGGACGAAATCGTACGCCTCTTTGAAGAGCTTGAGCGTCTTTTGGAGATCGATGATGTAGATCCCGTTCCGCTCACCGAAGATATACTTCTTCATCTTGGGGTTCCAGCGCTTGGCCTGATGGCCGAAATGGACCCCCGCCTCCAACAGCTCCTTCATCGTGATCGTGGACATAGTGCCTCCTCCCGGTTTTTCCGCCGCGCCGATCATTCCCCCGGTGATCCCGTTCGCGGGACACCCTGCCGGAGGTCCCGGCGCGTGTGTATTTGAACTCCGCCGCTAGAAAAGCGACCCATAAAATACCATAGGATCCGGGATAATTCAAGAAAAATATGGTCCTATCGGGATCGCACTTTTTTGCCGCACGCGGCAGCGGTCGGAATGATCGCGAGCCAGGCCTCGTTCTTTTCCCGGGCCGGGTATCCGGAGGCAGCGGCGACAATATCCGGTTGAATTTTCACGGAAATTATTCTCCCCCTGTTCGTCGCTCCCGGGTCCTGCCGCCTGTCCGCACAAAGGTCTTGACAAAACAGACGAAATTGTTTATATTCGCACTCTTTCAACCAACCACTCAATCACGAGGGCAAGGCGGACAGTCATGGGTACGTACTCGGCAAAGGCAAAGGATATTCAACGGAACTGGCATCTCGTAGATGCCAAAGGCAAGACCCTGGGAAGGCTTTCGTCGGTGGTCGCATCGGTGCTCAAGGGCAAGACCAAACCGGTATATACGCCCCACGTGGACACCGGCGATTTCGTGATCGTGGTAAACGCGGAAAAGATCCACTTGACGGGCAGCAAGCTCGACCAGAAGGTCTACTACCGCCACTCGGGATACCCGGGCGGGCTGAAGTCGATCACCGCCGGCAGACTGCTCAAGAAGAAGCCCGAGGACATCATCAAAATGGCGGTGCAGGGCATGCTCCCGAAGACGCAGCTCGGCAAGCAGATGCTCACGAAGCTCAAGGTGTACGCCGGCGATCAGCACCCCCACGGGGCGCAGCAGCCGGTGGAGATGAAGCTGTAACGGGAAACAACGGAGGAGGAAGGCATGGCTGCGGCAGCGGAACGGTTTTACGCAACGGGAAAGAGAAAGAATTCCATCGCCAGGGTGTGGATGATGCCGGGCAGCGGTCGGATCACGGTCAATGACCGGCCCCTGGACCAGTATTTCGGCAGGGACGTCCTCAAGATGATCATCCGCCAGCCCTTTGAAGTGACCGGCACCAATGACAAGTTCGACGTGCTCGTGAGCGTCCAGGGCGGCGGCAACTCGGGCCAGGCCGGCGCGATCCGGCACGGGATCTCGAAGGCGCTGCTCGCCGTGGATGCGGAATCGCGCGGCAAGCTGCGCAGGGAAGGCCTGCTGACCCGCGACCCCCGCGCCAAGGAGCGCAAGAAGTACGGCCAGAAGGGAGCGCGGGCGCGGTTCCAGTTCTCCAAGAGATAAGGGCATATACCCCACGCTGCGGGATACCGCAGCACGGATCCTGTTTTGTTCCCGGGAAGGTAGAGATGCCTTCCCTTTTTTATTGCTGAACCTATGGAAAACAAAAAACTCACTATCGGGATCGTGGGAGCGAGCGGATATACGGGCGGCGAGCTCTTCCGGCTGCTGCACCAGCACCCCCACGCAACCGTCACCGCCGTCACCTCGGAGCGGTCCGCGGGCAAACCCTTCGCGTCGATCTATCCGCACCTGGCGAAGCTCACGGACCTGGTCTGCGAACCTCTGGACCCCGCGGTTGTTGCGCGGAAGGCGGACTTCCTGTTCCTGGCCCTGCCGCACGCCGCGTCCCAGGAGGCGGCCGCGGCGTTCATTGCGCTCGGCAAGAAGGTCGTCGATCTCTCCGCGGACTTCCGGCTGGCCGATCCCGCGGTCTACGAGCAGTGGTACGCCCACCGACACCAACATCCCGACCTGCTGCGCACCGCGGTGTACGGACTGCCCGAGCTGCACCGCGAGTCGATCCGGGGCGCCGCGCTCGTCGCGAACCCGGGCTGCTACCCCACGAGCGCGATCCTCGGGCTCGCGCCGCTCCTCGCCGAGCGGCTCATCGATCCCCGGACCATCGTCATCGACGCAAAGTCGGGGGTGTCCGGGGCGGGACGCGGCCCCGCGCTGGCCTATCATTTTCCCGAGGCGAACGAGGACCTCTGCGCCTATAAGGTCGGTACCCACCGCCACACGCCCGAGATCGAGCAGGAGCTTTCGCGGCTTGCAGGCGGTCCGGTGACCGTCTCGTTCACGCCCCACCTGGTGCCGATGAACCGCGGCATCCTGAGCACGCTCTACGCCGCGCTCCGGAACGAGAAGGACACCGCGGCCCTGCACGCCCGCTATGCGGAGTTCTATCGCACGGAGCCCTTCGTGCGGGTCCTTCCCGCCGGCCAGGTCCCGAACGTGCGGAACGTGCGGGGCTCCAACTTCTGCGACATCGGGGTTACTGCCGACCCGCGCACCGGTCGGGCCGTGGTGGTCTCGGCCATCGACAACCTCGTCAAGGGCGCGTCGGGCCAGGCGATCCAGAACATGAACCTCATGGCGGGCTTCGCCGAGACCGCGGGCCTGCTGCATGCCGGGCTCTTCCCGTGACGCGCATCGTGGTCGCCGCGCTCCTCGTCGCGCTCTGTTTCGCGGCCGCCTACGCGCGCAACGAGGTCTGGCAGGATCGTGTCGGCCCCTGGCGCGACGCCGCAGCCAAGGCGCCGCACAACGCGCGCGCGGCATATAATCTCTGCTTCACGCTCGTCGCGGAAGCGCCCCGGTCCGACGAGGCGCTCGCTGCCTGCACCCGGGCGGCGGCCCTGGCGCCCGGCGGATACGCGGACCACGTCCTGCTCCAGCGGGTGTATGCGGCCCGCGGGATGCGCGAGCAGGCACGGGACGAGCTCCGGACCGCGATCGCAATCGCGAACCGCCGTCCCGTACCGTGACGACATCGACGCGGCAGGCGCGGACATGCGCGGCCGACAGGAGCATTGCATGAAAAACCTGGACCCCAAGAACCTCATGGTGCCGGGCTATAAGGCCTGGGGCATCTCCTGCGGGATCAAGAAGAACGGAAAGAAAGACCTCGCGATCATCGCCTCGGACCGGGAGGCCGCCCTGGCCGCGGTCTTCACCCGGAACCGGGTAAAGGCCGCGCCCGTCCTCCTGGACATGGCGCGCGCCAAGACCGGCCGGGGGCAGGCGATCGTGGCGAACAGCGGATGCGCGAACGCCTGCACGGGCAAGCGCGGGTTGGCGGACGCGCGCGCCACGGCCGAGGCGGCTGCGCGCGAGCTCGGCATCAGGCCCGATGCCGTGTGCGTGGCGTCCACCGGCGTGATCGGCGAGTTTTTTCCCCTCGCCCGTATCGAGAGCGGCGTTGCCACGGCCGTGAACCTCCTCGCCGCAGGCGGCTGGGAGCAGGCCGCCGAGGCCATCATGACCACGGACCTCGCCCCGAAGCTTGCCGCGGTCCAGGAAACGATCAACGGCGTCACGGTCACCGTGGCCGGGATCGCGAAGGGCTCGGGCATGATCCATCCGGCCCTGGCCACCATGCTCTGCTTCATCGTGACCGACGCCGCGATCGCGGCTCCCCAGCTCCGGAAGGCCCTCGCGACCTCGGCGGATGCGTCCTTCAACCGCATCTCCGTGGACGGCGACATGAGCACGAACGACACGATCCTGTGCCTGGCGAACGGCGCTGCCGGAAACCGGCGGATCGCGCCCGGGAGCAGGGAGGCGAAAAAGTTTCAGGCCTGCCTCGACGCCGTCGCCGTGTCCCTTGCGCGGCAGGTGGTGCGGGACGGCGAAGGCGCGACCAAGTTCGCGGAGATCGAGGTCAAGAACGCAAAGACCCCGGCTGACGCACGGCGGGCCGCAGCGGCCGTGGCCCAATCCAGCCTGGTCAAGACCGCACTGTTCGGCGAGGATCCGAATTGGGGACGGATCATGGCCGTATTGGGAGCATGCGGCGCGGACATGGACGAGGCGAAGACGGATATCTTCTTCGGCACGACCAAGCTCGTCGAGAGGGGCCTCACGCTCGGGAAAGCGGTGGAGCGGGAAGCGGCCAAGGCGCTCAAACAGCGAGAGGTCCGGATCACGATCGATCTGCACAAGGGGCGCTCCCGTGCCGAGATCTGGACCTGCGACCTTTCCCCGGAATACGTCAAGATAAATGCCGCGTACCGCAGCTGAGAACGCGCGGAGAGCGGGCAAACCTCCTGAAAACTAGGCGAAAATTTAACTTGACATTCAGGGGCCTACTTGTTACTTTTACAGGTCATGCTGCATCAGCCGGGCGCGTTTGCGAACGGGAATACAGCGTTTTTTCACTATACTTATGCGCCGGGAGGGGGGTGTAGCGAGAGTGCCCAGTATCAGATTGCGGGACAACGAATCCTTCGAGGCAGCACTCCGAAGGTTCAAGAAGAGCATTGAAAAAGAAGGCGTGCTTTCCGAGGTAAAGAAGCGGGAGCACTACGAGAAGCCGAGCGTGAAGCGCAAGAAGAAGGCCCTGGCAGCCAGAAAGAAGGCGGCAAAGAGCGCGCGCGCGCAGCATCGGCACGGATAAGGCGGGCAGGCCCCGCGAGCCGCGGGGCAATCGGGCGTTCACGTTCACCGGGAGAAAGACCACATGGGATTGCAGGAGCGTATCGGCGAAGACATGAAGCAGGCCCTGAAAACGGGCAAAAAAGACGCGCTCTCGACCCTCCGGATGCTGAACGCCGCCCTGAAGAACAAGCAGATCGACCAGCGCCGTCCGCTCACCGAGGATGAGGTGATGCAGACGGTCCGCTCCCTCATCAAGCAGCGCAAGGACTCGATCGAACAGTTCGCCAAAGGCGGCCGGCAGGACCTGGTCGACCACGAGACCGCGGAGATCGCGGTCCTCGAGGCCTACCTGCCTGCGCAACTGGGCCGGGAAGAGCTCGAGGCCATGGTGCAAAAGGCCGTGGCCGACAGCGGTGCGCAAGGCGCCAAGGACATGGGCAAGGTGATGAAGACGCTCCTGCCCGCCCTGGGCGGCCGCGCGGACGGCAAGCTCGTGAGCGAACTGGTCAAGCAAGCGCTGGCATAGAGGTCGTTCATGCGGAAGACCGATCACATCCGAAGACCCAAACACTGAGCAGGGGGCCGTTGACACGCGGCCCCCTGATTTTTTTGTCATGACTGCATGACGCCCCCACTCCACGACGATACACCGGCTTTCCCGACGCAGCATGAACGCACACACCCTCGGGGTCCTCGAATACGACAAGGTGCGGGAGATCGTTGCCGGCTATGCCGCCACCGCGGCCGGCCATGCGATCGCGGCCGCGGCGCTGCCCGCAGCCGACCGCAGCCGGGCGGAACACCTCCTCGGCGAGACCGCGGAGTTCCTGGCCGTCCTCGCGCACGGCGAGCAGGTGCCGCTGCAGGGCGTCGCGGATCTCACGGACACGCTCGCGAAACTCCGCGCAGCGGGCGGCATCCTCGCCCCCCGGGAACTCCTGGCAATTGCAGGGACGCTCGGCGCTGCACGGCGGGTCAAGGCATTCTTCACCCGCTTGGGCGGTCGCGGGCCTGATGCCCTGCCCGCGGTCCCGCTTCTGGCCCGCCTCGCGGCGCGGCTGCACGTCCTGCGTTCGATCGAGGACGCCGTGGACGCGGCCATCGACGACCGGGCCGAGGTGAAGGATTCCGCCACCCCGGCGCTCCGCACAACGCGGGAGCGGATCATGCGCACGCGCAACGAGATCCTCGAGCGCATGACCGCGGTCCTGCAGGACGCCGAAATGCGCACGATCGTCCGGGAGCCGGTGATCACGGTCCGCGACGACCGCTACGTCCTGCCGCTCACGCCCGGGTTCCGCCGGAGCCTGCGCGGCGTGGTGCACGGACAGTCCGGGTCCGGGGCGACCCTGTTCGTGGAGCCCCTCGACCTCCTGGACCGGAACAACCGGCTCGCGGAGCTCCGGGCCGAGGAGCGCGCCGAAGTGGAGCGCATCCTGCGGGAGCTGACCGCGCTCATTGCTGCGGACCTGCCGAAGGTCGTTGAAACGGTCGCGGCGCTCGCGGAGATCGACGCCGTGCACGCGCGGGCGCGCTTCGGCACGGCCTACCACGGGATTGTGCCGCGCCTCCGCGCGGACCGCAAGGTGCGCCTGCGGGGCGCGCGCCATCCCCTCTTGCTCCGGAAAACGGGGCCCTCGGCCGGGTCCGTGACGTCGAACGATCTGGACCTGGACGAGACGTCCCGGGTCCTCATCCTGAGCGGCCCGAACGCGGGCGGCAAGACCGCGATCCTCAAGACCCTGGGGCTCCTCTGTCTCCTGGCCCAGAGCGGCATCCCGGTGACCGCGACCGACGGGACCGAGCTGCCGTTCTTCGGATCCATCTTCGCGGACATCGGGGACGAACAGAGCCTCGAGAACGATCTCAGCACCTTCTCGTCCCACGTGCGTTGCATCGCGGGGATCCTGGCCGAAGCGGACGCAGGGTCGCTCGTCCTGCTCGACGAGCTCGGCTCGGGCACCGACCCGGTCGAGGGCGCGGCCCTGGGTGCGGCAATCCTCGCCGAGCTGGTCGATCGCGGATGCCTTGCCGTGGCGACCACGCACCACGGCGCGCTCAAGCTCTTCGGCGCCGAGACCGCGGGCGCCCTGAACGCGGCCATGGAGTTCGATCCCGAGACGCTCGAGCCCACTTACCGGATCGTGCCGCGCAGGCCGGGCAGGAGCTACGGTCTCGAGATGGCCGACCGGCTCGGCATGCCCGAGCGGGTGACGCAGAACGCACGGGCGCGCATCGGCAAGGACGACGCCCGGCTCGAAGAGCTGCTGAAACGGCTCGAAACGGAGCAGCGCGCCCTCATCCAGGAGCGGGAGCAGCTCGCCCGCGAGCGCGCCCTGGCAGCCCAGGCGCGAAACGACGCCGAGGCGGCGCTCGAAACTGCGCGGCGCGAGGCGCAGGACCTCCGGGAGCGCGCCGCCCGCGACGCGCGCGAGGTGCTCACC
>JBJKRX010000093.1:0-7132 GCA_046704425.1 Nitrospirota bacterium | reverse complement strand
GCGACGGTAGTCGGTGCAGGTATCTGGCAGACGGGATTCGATAAGGCATCCTGGATCCTCTATATCCCGGTGGGATTCGCGCTCTTCGCGGGGATCACCGGCATCTGTCCGGGCCTGATCTTCTGGCGGAAATGCGGGCTGAAGTGAGCGGTGCTCTGAGCCGAGCTGCGCAGAGCCGTCGGATCGCGTTTCGTCGCCGATGCAGGCAATCCCGCGCCTTGGCTCCCCCGGCTCCCTGGACATTGCGCGCCGAGCGCTCATGAGTGTCCAGGGCAAGACCCGCCGGGGGTGGAAAGCGTTTCCTCGCGACCGTGAACAATGATGCGTCGCGAGTAAACAGTCCTACCCTGCACTCCCGCTGTCGCAGTCGTATGCGCTGGGTGCAGGCGGGAGGTCGCGTCCATATTAGTCCCGACACGTCGGGATGCCGGAAGGGGCTCCACTAATGACAAGAAAGGCCGGAGGGGTAAGCCCCTCCGGCCTGAGAAAAGGTGCTCTATCTGCACGAAATGTCGCTATTACGGCGTTATGAAAACGCCGTAGACGTCGCCGGCCGGGTCGTCGAACGAGTCGCCGGTATCCACCAAGCCGAAGAACTTGCCGTTGTTGTAAGCTCCCACAAAGCCGATCAGGTCCCCCGGATCGTTGTTGATCACGAAGGAGGACCCGACCGGATTGCCGGAGGTGTCGAAGTATTGTCCGTTGATTGAGGCTGAAGACGTCATCAGCCCCTCCGTCCAGCTCACCAGGTAATTGGTGCCGTCATATACCGGAATGGCCAGGAAGTTCGACGCCGTACTGTTGCCGATGCTGATCTTCGCGCCGCTGGCCGCCCCTCCTGCCGTTACCAGTTGCCCATAGGTGTTCCAGATCCCACCGCTGTCCGCATTGCACCCGGTGCTTAAGGTACACAGGGTCGCGATGTTCGATTCTTCCATAAAGGTCACGAGATAGTTCGTGCCGTCGAAGGCGATGCCGATGGGATTGTCGCGCGGAAGGGTGCCGGGCAGGATCTTGAAGTTAGCCCCTGAGAGGGTGCCCGCGGCGGAGGCGCTGGATTTGGTGATGAACTGCCCGTAGAGGTCGGACTCGTAGTTGTAGGTACCGGAAGTGTCGGAATAGACGGCGTCCTGATTGCGACCGTCGACCCAGACCACAAGGATCGTGTTGCCGTTTACCGCCGCAGCGGCCTCTCGCTGGCCATGTGCGGCATTCGCTATCGCGATCGGAGAGCCGAGCAAGCTCCCGGCCGGGGTGATGAACTGGCCATAGATATCGGCCGAGTCTCCTTGACCGGGCGTGCTATCGTCAGCCCAGTAAACGAGATAATTGGTCCCGTCGAATAACATCCAGGGGCCATCCTTTTCTATCGACGTTCCGGTCGCGACCTGAAAGATCGAACCGACCAACGAGCCGTCTTTCCCGATAAACCGGCCGTAGAGATGCGTTGAGACATCTGCGTCTTCTTCCCAGACCAAGAGATAGTTCGTGCCGTCAAAAGAAACGACCGGCGCCCCGCCGCAGTTCGGCTGCGGTTGGGGGGAGCAGGTCGTGCCGAGCGAGATCAGCGGACCGACCGTGGTCCCCGATTGCGACACCAATTGAGCGGAGATGCCCTCGGGTGAATACGAATCGCCCTCGATGCCTACCAGATAATTCGTCCCGTCGAAGGCCCCGCCGATGCTGAGCTCCCGGTTGGTCCGCGTGGCGATCGGGAACCTGGCGCTCACGCCCGCGTTGCTTCCGGCGGCCGTGGCCGTGAAATCTTTGCCCGTCGCGTTGGCGTTGTTGACGGTGACGGTCGCGCTCGTCGGCGAGAAGGTATAGCCCGTCTTGCTCGGCGTGACCGTATAACTGCCGTCGGCAAGATTGCCGAATGCATAGTTGCCCGACGAATCCGTGATCGCCGTGGCCGCGGTGTTCAGCGTCATAGTCACCCCTTGCAGTCCGTTGCCGCCCGCGGTAACGGTTCCGGACAGGGTGTAGGTCGTGTTCGGCGGCGTGCCCCCGCCGGTGCTGCTTCCCCCGCTGCTTCCGCAGGAGGGAAGCAGTACTGCAAGTGCACTCGCCAGTGACAGCATAATGATGAGACCATTTCGAAGACCTTTCATTTCTCGTTCCTCCTATCCAGATGATCTCCGTATTTTCTAACGACGAGCATGGAAAATAGACATCGATAACGACATTGTAGCAGAACAATATTACTACACAAATAATTGTTAAAGCAATATGTATTTGTCGGACGTGGCGGGAGCCGGGCTGCATATCGGCATTGAGGCGGATCGGACGGGGAAGAAGGCTTGTCCCTGCCAACAGGAGGCACAGCGTACACAATGTTTGCCAGGAGGGAATTCGTTCGCCGTTCGTGCCGGCCTGCAACTCGTGTTATTGAATGCCGACCGATCAGGCGGAGGGGAGGAAACTCCTGTCAAAATGGGCGGTTGGGAGCTCATTGACAAACACCGGGGCCTCCGCTATGCTTGAGAAAAAGATCGTGGGGGTGCGCAATCCCTTCGGCCTTACGGCCGTGCAGTACGGATGCCTGGGGATCCAGCTTTGGCAACATCTCATTCCGGGAGGTGTCCTATGGATATCAAGGTGTTTACCACGGAACCGGTGGTGGAGATCGACGGCGTCAAGTACCATCATCACCCGAACGGCGGGGGCATGGTGGCCGAAACGGCCGAAGTCGCCGAGAGCGTCTATATCGGGCCCTTTGCCAAGATCTGCGGCCGCTGCAAGCTGAGCGGCGAGGTCGTCGTCTTCGGCAATGCCTGGGTCTTCGACCAGGCGGAGGTGTCGGGCAGCGCCGAGATCTTCGGTCATGCCCGGGTCTTCGGCAACGCCAAGGTGAGCGGCGACGCGAAGGTATACGGATCGAGCGCGGTCTACGGCGACGCGGTCGTGAGCGGAGCGGCCGAGGTCGCGGGAAACGCCGAGGTCGGCGGGAATGCATCGGTCACGGGGAATACGCGCCTGCGCGGGGATGTGAAGCCGCCCGTCGCTCTGGCGGCCAGGAGGAAGGTCGCCTGACGCAGGACCGAAACAAGACGGTCATTACCGCGAAGGCGCTGCGGGCGCGAAGGAAATCAGAAGCAGGAGGAAGGGAAAAGCATTCTTCGCGTCCTTGGCGCCTTTGCGGTGAGGTCTTGAATCCCCTCCCGAGTACGACAACCCTTCTTACGGCTCTATCTTGATGATCCCTTTCCGGATCGCGAACTTGATCAACCCCGCCTGATTGTGGATCCCGAGCTTTTCGCCGATATTGCTCTGATGCGCCACGACGGTCTTGACGCTGATGCAGAGCATATCGGCCACTTCCTTGTGCGTGTACCCCTCGGCCACCAGCTTGAGCACCTGTTTCTCCCGGTCCGTGAGCTTCTCGTAGGGATCTTCCGCGGCTTCCGCAGGCTTGGCGGAGGGGTGCAGGTATTCCTCGACCACCTCGGAAGCCACGGAAGGATAGAGGTACAGCTCTCCCCGGATGATCGCCTGGAGCGCGGCGATGAGGTCGCTCCCCACCGCTTTCTTGAGCAGATACCCTGACACGCCCGCCTTCAGGAACCGCGCGATGTAGGCGCGGTCCTCGTACTGCGTCAGCACCAGGACCTTGACGTCGGGATGGGTCTTCTTGATCTCGATGGTCGCCTCGAGCCCGCCGAGCTTCGGCATGTTGATGTCCATGATGACGATGTCCGGGTGCAGCTTGTTCGTCTTCTCGATGGCCTCCACCCCGTCGGACGCCTCGGCGACCACCTCCACGTCGTCGCAGAGCTTCAGGAACGAGGCGATGCCCTCGCGGACCAGCGCATGATCGTCGGCTATGAGGACCCGTTTCCTAGGCATGGGCAGCCACCGCAGACGCGAGGGGGATCCAGACCCGGATCTTCGTGCCCTTGCCGGGTCGTGAGGTTATCTCCAGGTCACCTTTGAGCAGGCCGGCCCGTTCCTGCATGCCCATGAGGCCCAGGCCCCTGCGCTCCTGCGCCTCGCGCGCGTCCGCGCGGCTGAGCGCGTCGGGATCGAACCCCTCGCCGTCATCTTCGATCGCTACCTGGACCGTATCGTCCGACTTCCTGAGCCGCACCGTGACGTTCGCGGCCTTTGCGTGGCGCGCGATGTTCTGCACGGCTTCCTGGACGATCCGGAAGAGGGTGATCTCCACAACGGGGCGGAAGCGCATGTCCTTGACCCCCTCGGTGTCGAGGGAGTAGGCAACGCCCGCCTTCCCCAGGTGCGTTTCGAGGAGCGACCGGATCGCCTCGGTCAGGCCGAGGTCGTCGAGGAGCGTGGGGCGCAGGTCCCGGATGATGTTGATCACGCCGTCCCAGGCGCCCAGCACGATATTTCGGATCCTGTTCACGTCCTCTGCGGCGACCGCGTCGGGACGCAGTTTGCAGAGGTCGATGCGCATCAGGGCCGCGGAGAGGTCCTGGAGCGTGGCGTCATGCAGCTCCCGGGCGATCCGTTTCCGTTCGTCCTCCTGCGAGGTGATGACCTTCTTGAGCAGGACCTCGGTCTTCTGGCGGCTTACCGCGATCTGGTGCGTCCGCTCCTCCACCCGGCGTTCGAGGTCCAGGTTCTGCTGTACGATGCGGTCCAGGGACTCGACGAGCTTCCGCCGCATGGTTTCGAAGGTGCGGCTCAGGACCCCGATCTCGTCACTCCCCGCGGGCGGGATCGGCTCCGTCAGGCGGCCCCTGGCGATGCGGTCGGCGCTCCGGATCAGGGCCTTCAGGGGGTCCACGATGCTCCGGTTGATCCCGATCGTCAACAGCAGCGCGATGCCCATGAAGAACAGGCCGAGCGCGACAAAGGTCCGCTTGAGGCGCGCAACGGGCGCGAACAGGTCCGCCCGCGGCTCCTGGATGGCGACCCCCCAGGGCGCCGTCGTCAGCGGCGAGAAGGCGAGGATAGTCGCTCTCCTGTTCCGCGTGTTGCCCGCGGCATGGCAGGAGTAGCAGGTCGTCACCTGTTCTTGGTGCTTGTCGATCAGGCTGGTAAAAAAATCGTCGCGGTTGTACTGCGTGAACATCCGGGAGGGCGTCGAGGACGCCAGGATCACGCCGTTCGCGTCCACCACGTCGATGGTCTCGTTTTCGCCCATGTCGATGAGGCCGAGCTTCCGGAGCAGCAGGGGGTTCGTCGTGTCGATCACCCCGCCCGCGGCCCCCACGAGGAAGCCGTTCCGGTCCTGCAGCGGCACGAGCACGGTGACCACCTTCCTGCGCGACGGCCCGAGTATCAGCACGTTCGATATGACGGGTCTGTTGCGAAAGAGCATCCGGCTCATCGCGGCGCCGTTCGTCACGGTGGGCGGCGCCTCGCCGATCCTGCCGGGATAGTCCAGGATCGTCTTCCCGCTCCGGTCGAGCAGGAAAACGCCGTCGGTGAACAGGGAGTAGCGATACGCCGTCTTGAGCGCCTCCTGCTCGGGACGAAAGTCGTGATCCCGCAGGTCCACGGCGCCGGAGAGCGAAATGTCGTACAGGCGGTTGATGGTGTCCTGCAGGACGGCGTCGATGTTGTTCCGCACAAGTCGCGCCAGCGCCTGCCGTCGGTTCAGGGAGTCGTCGATGTTCTTTTGAATGATGGAATTGCTCGCGATCCCCAGGCCCGACAGGATGATCGCGATGCCCAGCACGACGATCAGTGTTATCCGTTTGCGCAGGCTTCCCTTGGCGCCGTTCATAGCAGGGAGCCCCCGGTCACTCCCGGTCCTGCCCGCCGCCGGCGTCCGCGTATTCGAGCGGGTGCTCCCGGAGCATCCGCTCCCGGGAGAGGTAGCCCGTCAGGATGCTCGTGTCGAAGGGGAAGACCTCGGGGCTGAAGATCGCGTTGTAGATGTGCCAGAGGGCGACGATGAGGAACACGACCAGCGCTTCGTTCGCATGCAGGACCTTGGCGGCCGGGATGACTTCCCCGGGGAGGATCGCCGTGGTCCAGACGGGGAACCAGAGGACGAAGCCGCTCGCCATCATGATGAGTGCGCCGGTGACGATGGCCCAGTACTCGAACTTCTGCTTGTAGGTGTAGCGCCCCTGCGCAGCGGGCGCCTCTGCGAGCCCCAGGTAGTAGCGGACCGTACGAACGGCGTCGAGAAAGTCCTGTTTCGTGATGATCATGGCGGGCTGCCATTTCCGGAAGACCACGCCCACGATCGCCGCGGCGAGGTGCGTCAGGACGGCGAGGGTGAAGAGGACGCCGGCGGTCCGATGAATGATCCTGACGGCGTCGATCCCGCCCAGGCGCAGGATAAACCACTCGGACGCAGCGGCAGTGGAGAAGCGCTGGGCGAGGCCGGTGCAGACGAGCGTCGTGAAGAGAAGCACGTGCATCCAGTGCTCGATGATCCGGATGGGGGAGAACCGCCTGATCCGTTCTTCTCCGGGAACCGTGTCTCCGGCCATGTCTTCTCCTTTCCGCTACCTGCTTACCACGTAGCGCCAGATATGAAGCAGGATCTGCAGTGCCAGCCCCACGATCAGGATCGGGATGAAGATCTTGTACGCCAGGACCACCAGAAAGACCAGCGGCGCTTTTGCAAAGCTCGGCTCGTAATGGGACAGCCAGGCGTCGGGAAAGTTCGCAGACGCATTCGGATGGCAGGCGCGGCACCGCTTGACGAGGTTTGCCTTGATGACGGCCGCGTCGGGTTCGACGACGCTCTTGATGTCGTGCGTGCCGTGACAGTCCGTACAGACCACCAGGGGACGCGCCGGTTGGTGCAGCCGCTTCTTCTGCAGACGGTACAATTGGAGCGTGGCGCCGTGGAAGTCTGCGAGGTAGGACCGCAGCACGGCCGTGGAGAGGCCGTATTTGCCCACGATCCGCTTGTCGGCATGGCAGTTCCCGCAGAGGGCCGGGATCCGCTCGTTGAAGTCGAGGCTCAGCGGGTTTTCGATGGTATGCGCCGTGTGGCAATCCGTGCAGACCGGCACGTCCTTGTTGTTCTCCGTGAAGAGGGCGCTTCCGTGCACGCTCTGGGCGTACACGGCGTAGACGGCGGGGTGGCACTGCCGACAGCGGCTCGCGATAAGGGTTCGTTCCTTGGCGATGTGGGCGATGGCGTGCGCGCCGTGGCAATCGAGGCAGACCGGGGCCTTCGCGTTGCCCTTGCTCAGGACGGTGT
>JBJKRX010000092.1:0-32103 GCA_046704425.1 Nitrospirota bacterium | reverse complement strand
AGGGGCACCCCGAGGGCTGGGTGCCGGCAAAACACGCGCAGGCCGCGGGGCAAGACATCGCCGTTTGCAGCGAGTGTCATGGCATCGATTACGATGGCGGCATTTCGGGAGTTTCCTGTACCGAGTGTCACTTGGGAGGCGTGACCGCGATCCATCCCGTGGATTGGGGGACGGGCAGCGGTATTGACGCGAATCACGGCCCCTACGTCGCGAGCAACGGCAACGTACGTTGCGCTAACGCCGCATGCCATGGGACAGCGCTCACCGGAGTTGCCGAGAGCGGTCCCTCCTGCACGAGCTGTCATCTCGGGGGGACCGGCAGTATCCATCCCCAGGATTGGGGGAGCGAACCTCAGATATTCGCGAAACACGCGGAATACGCAACGAACAACGGGACCGGTCAATGCGCCACGGCCGCGTGCCACGGGACGTCGCTCTCGGGCGGGGTGGGCCCCGCATGCACGTCGTGCCATACGAACGGCGGGGACCTTATGCAGTGCTCCTCCTGCCACGCGACCCCTCCGAACGGGAGCGCGGCGCCGAACCGGACGGGGGCGCATGCAGTACACAATGCGTTGACCAACGTAACGAATGTCTGCAACACCTGCCACACGGGCGACGGGACGATGACCGCTAACCATTTCAACGGCGTGGCCGACGTGAATATCTCCAGCGTGTACAATGCGGAAAGCGGGACCGCGGTGCATAACGCCGACGGAACCTGCTCGAACGTGAGCTGTCACGGCGGACAGACGACGCCGGTGTGGCTGACCGGGACGATCAACGCGTATCAGTGTGACTGGAACGGGGCGTGTTCCTGCTATTCCTGCCACACCTACAACGGCGCGGTGATTTCGGGGGTGACACCGACGCCCGTGGCGGAGTATAATAGCTTCGCCTCGGGGCACCATGGACTGCACGTGTATCAGCAGGGAAAGGCGTGCAGCGCCTGCCACGACGGGACGTTGCTCGCGCAGACGCACTTTACGACCCTGAACACGCAGGCGCTGGAAGGGCCGGCTGCGGCGACCATCGGGAACCTGGTAACGAGCTATACCGGCACGATCGGCACCTGTGCGAACGGGTGTCATGCCACGAGGCAGTGGTTCAATCCGAGCACCAGTCAGCCCTAGCGGACCTGCCGCATGGGGAAGCAGGAAGCCCGCGGGGACGTTGTGTGAGCGGCCATGGCGCCGAAAGGAGAAAAGAAGTGGATCAGAGGATGAAGCAATTGCTCGGAGTATTGACACTGGTGCTTGTGGTGACTCTGGCTGCCTGTACGCAGCATTCTTCGGCGCCTCCGCCTGTGATCGCGCCGACCGACGCGGAGGTGATCAAGGCGATCACCGACAGCGGCGTTCTCTCGGCAAAGGGATTTTCCGTAACCGAACCGGTCGTGATTATGGAGAGAGGGCAGCGAAACGCAGACGGGGACTGGCCGGTCAAGGTCAAGCTGCAGATTACCATGAAAGAGCCCCATGGCGGGACGAGACATCTGGTATCGACGCCGACCTTTAAGATCTATCAGAGCATCGACGGCTCCGGAAACAAGGTGTGGAAGGCAAAGTGGTAAGAGATGCGCCATTTGTCTTGCCCAGTTAAATAAACAAGGGGGTTACGGTTCGACCGTAGCCCCCTTGTTTTGTGTGATGGAACGCCGCCCTGAAGACGGATCACCTCAAACGGCACGGCTGCTTCAGCGGGTGATCTCCGTGCCGATGCCCGCGTTGGTGAATATCTCGAGCAGCAGGGCATGGGGGACCCGGCCGTCGATGATGTGCACCTTCGCGCACCCCGCATCCAGGGCCGCAAAGCAGGACCGGGTCTTCGGCAGCATGCCTCCGGAGATCGTTCCCGAGGCAATCAGCGCCTCCATCTTCTGCTTGTCGAGTGCGGGGATCAGGTTCTTGCCCGTATCGAGGATCCCTGCCTGGTCGGTCAGGAGGACCAGCTTTTCCGCCTGCAGGGCGCCTGCCACCGCGCCCGCCACGCTGTCCGCATTGATATTGTAGGTCTCGCCTGCGGGGCCCACGCCGACGGGCGCGATCACCGGGATGTAGCCCTTTTCGTCCAGCGCGGTGAGGGCGCCGGGTCTGATCTCGCTCACCTCGCCCACGAGCCCGATGTCGATGACCTCGGTCTCTCCCGTGGCCTCTGATTTCCTCGTCATCGTGAGCTTCCGCGCCTGGATCAGCCCGCCGTCCTTGCCCGTAAGCCCCACGGCCTTGCCGCCGGCCCGGTTGATGAGGCTCACGATCTCCTTGTTGACCTTGCCGCCGAGCACCATCGCGACGATATCCATGGTCTCCTCGTCCGTTACGCGCTGGCCCGCGACGAAGGTCGGCATCTTGCCCATCCGTTCCATGGTCTTCCCGATCTGGGGGCCGCCGCCGTGCACGATCACGGGATTGATGCCGATGAAGCGCAGCAGGACGACGTCCTGGGCAAAGGACTCCTTCAGGTCCGCGGCGGTCATGGCGCTTCCGCCGTACTTGATGACGAAGGTCTTGCCCCGGAAGGTCTGGATGTAGGGCAGGGCCTCGATCAGGATCCTGGCTTTTTCGATCAGTTTTTCCAAGACCACCTCACAAGATGTACCTGCTCAGGTCTTCGCTCTTCACGACGTCGGCCAGCCGTTCCTCGACATGGGACCCCGTGATCTCGATCCGGGAGCCGTTCTTGTCCGGGGCGTCGAAGGAGATCTCGTCCAGGAGCCGCTCCAGGATGGTGTGCAGCCGACGCGCGCCGATGTTCTCGGTCCGATCGTTCACCCGCGCGGCGATGTCGGCGATCGCATCGATCGCGTCCGCGGTGAAGGAGAGGGCCACGTTCTCGGTGTCGAGCAGCGCGACCTGCTGTTTGATGAGCGCGTTTTGCGGCTCGGTCAGGATGCGCACGAAATCGGCACGTGTGAGGGAACCCAGCTCGACGCGGATCGGGAATCGTCCCTGAAGCTCGGGGATCAGGTCCGCGGGCTTGGATACATGGAACGCCCCGGCCGCGACGAACAGGATATGGTCCGTCCGCACCGGTCCGTACTTGGTGGTGACCGTCGATCCCTCCACGATCGGCAGGAGATCGCGCTGCACCCCCTCGCGGGACACGTCGGGGCCGTGTGCCTCCCTCCCCGCGATCTTGTCGATCTCGTCGAGGAAGACGATGCCGTCCTGCTCTACGCGCCTTACCGCTTCCCGGATCACCTTGTCCATGTCGACGAGCTTTGCGGCCTCTTCCTGCACCAGGATCCGCTGCGCGTCCTGGACGCGGACCTTGCGGCGCTTGGTCTTGTCCGGCAGCAGCCCGCCCAGCATCTCCTTGAGGTTCATCTCGATCTCTTCCATGCCCACGTTCGAGATGATGCCGAAGGGCATGACCTTTTCCTTCTGCTCGATCTCCACGATGCGGTCGTCGAGCTTGCCCTCGCGCAGTTGCTGCCGCAGCTTCTCCCGGGTGCCCGTATGCTGCTCCTGCTGCTCGGCGGAGGGGGCATCGAATCCCGGGGAGGTGCGCAGGGGAGGCAACAGGAGGTCGATGAGCCGGTCCTCGGCCATTGCCGCGGCACGGTCCTGCACCTGATCCGTCATCTCGTGCTTGACCATGTTGATGCCGATCTCGGTCAGGTCGCGGATGATGGAATCCACGTCCCGCCCCACGTAGCCCACCTCGGTGAACTTGGACGCCTCGATCTTGAGAAAGGGCGCCTGGACGAGCTTCGCCAATCTGCGCGCGATCTCGGTCTTGCCGACGCCCGTGGGGCCGATCATGATGATGTTCTTCGGCATCACCTCGTCGCGCAGTTCCTCCGGCAGGTGCTGCCGCCGCCACCGGTTGCGGAGCGCGATCGCGACGGCCCGCTTCGCGTCTTTCTGGCCGATGACGTACTTGTCCAGCTCGGCGACGACCTGACGGGGGGTGAGAGCGTTGTTCAAAGAAACCTCCGAAAATCAACAGACTGGGGTAGGGAAACGGGGGACGGACGTCTGGACCGCAGCCTTCTTCCTCGTTTCCGGCTTGCCGCGTCGTGTCGTTATAGTTCTTCGATCGTAATTTCCCGGTTCGTGTAGATGCAGATGTCCGCGGCGATGCGGAGCGATTCTTGGACGAGCGTCTTGGCGTCGAGTTCGGTATGCTCCACGAGCGCCCGTGCGGCCGCGAGGGCATAGGGGCCGCCGGAGCCGATGGCCGCAACGCCGTTCTCGGGCTCGATCACGTCGCCGTTCCCGGACAGGATGAAGGATCGCTCCCCGTCAGCCACGATCATGAGCGCCTCGAGCCGGCGCAGGATCTTGTCCGTCCGCCAGTCTTTGGCCAGCTCGACCGCGGCGCGCGTGAGATTCCCGTGATACTGTTCGAGCTTCGCCTCGAACTTCTCGAAGAGGGTGAAGGCGTCGGCCGTGGCCCCTGCAAACCCCGCCAGGACCCGGTCGTTGTACATCTTCCGGACCTTTTTGGCATTGTGCTTCATCACCGTGGCGCCCACGGTCACCTGGCCGTCGCCGCCGATGGCGGTCTTGTTGTTCCGCCGCACCGCGAGGATGGTGGTCGCGTGCATCGCTGTGTTGTCGTTCATGGGGGCTCCGTTCATCACCCTTTCCTCGCCCGGGGGTGGGCCTTGTCGTAGGTCTCCATCAGCGAATCGAGGTTCACATGGGTATAGCGCTGCGTGGTCGAAAGGCTCGCGTGGCCCAAGAGCTCCTGGATGGCGCGCAGGTCCGCGCCCGATTCGAGCAAATGGGTCGCAAAGCTGTGCCTGAGCGTGTGCGGGCTCGCGGCGCGCGAGAAACCCAGCTTTTTCCGATAGTTTTGTAAAATACGCTGAACCGTACGCACTGTCAAGCGTTTTCCTGACGGGCCGCGGAATACGGCGGCCTCATGCGGGGCGTCCTTTCCGGAGGCGAGGAGCGCGTCGATTGCGGCGAGCGCGCGGCGACCGATCGGGACGATCCGCTCCTTGCGGCCTTTGCCCCGTATCCGAATGAGGCGGCTCTCATGGTCGACGTCCTCACGGTTCATCCCCACCAACTCGCTCGCCCGGATGCCGGTGGAGTAGAGCGTTTCGAGGATCGCCCGGTCCCGCTGCAGAACGCGGGAGTCGTCGCCGGCAGGGGCCTCCATGAGCCGTTCCGCGTCGTCCACGGTCAGGACCGTGGGCAGGCGTTTTTCCACGCGCGGCGTTACCACGAGACGCGCCGGGTCCGCGGTCACGACCCCGGTGCGGACGAGGTAGCGGTAGAATGCGCGGATGGCGGACAGCTTGCGCGCGATCGAGCGTTTGCCGATCTTCTGTCCCAGGAGGTGGGCCAGGTAGCGGCGCAGCAGCAGGTGATCCACCTCGGACGGACCGTGCGCCCCGATGAAGGCAAGGAACTGCTCGAGGTCGGCCTGGTAGCCGCGGACGGTGTGGGGCGATGCGTTCCTTTCGGTTTGGAGAAAAGTCAGGAACTGATATACCTGTTGCCGCATGCAGGTACTCTACCGCAGAGAATGGGAATTTACAAGGGGAGGGGGAAGTGACACGTAGGAATTAAGAAGGAAGAAAGAAAAAGAACGGAAGGGTTATTCTTTCTGGCCGCCGGTTCCCGACTCCTGAACTCCTGCCGGTTGCGGCTCCTCACGGTATCCGCATTCCTTGTTCGGGCAGACGACGGAGAGACCGGTCTTCTTGGAGAATTTCTCGATCAGGAAGGGAGATCCGCACTGGGGGCAGGCGCGCGGGACCGGTTTGTTCCAGAGGGCGAACTTGCATGCCGGATAATTGGCGCAGGAGTAGAATATCTTGCCGAACCGGGACCGGCGCTCGACGATCTTGCCGCCGTCCTCCGGGCAGGCGACGCCCGTGGACATGCCCTGGGTGTGGTTGCACTCCGGGTAGCGCGAGCAGGCGAGGAACTTGCCGAAGCGGCCGCGTTTGACCACCATGCCGGACCCGCATTTGGGGCAGATCTCGTCCGTGGTCTCCTCGGGTGCGGCCGCAACGCCGCCGTCCTCGGTGCGGACGAAGGGCTTGGTGTTCTTGCAGTCCGGATAGCCGCTGCACGCCAGGAACTGGCCGTTCCTGCCCCATTTGATCACCATGGGCTTGCCGCATTTTTCGCAGGTGATGTCTGTGGATGTTTGCTCGGCCTTGAAGTCCTTCATCTCGGCTTGGGCCTTCGTGAGACTCTCGTTGAAGGGCGCGTAGAAGTCCTTGACCGCATCAACCCAGGGCATGCGGCCCTCTTCGATCTTGTCGAGCTCCTCCTCCATCTTCGCGGTGAAGGCAACGTCCATGACGACCGGGAAGTGGTTCACGAGGAGGTTGTTGATCAGAACGCCGAGTTCCGTGGGATGGAAGCGGTTCTCCGCCTTGGTGACGTAGTCGCGGTCCTGGATCGTCGAGATGATCGCCGCGTAGGTGCTCGGTCGGCCGATGCCTTTTTCCTCCAGGGTCTTGACGAGCAGCGCCTCGGAGAAGCGGGGCGGCGGCTGGGTGAAGTGCTGCTTGGGGTCGAGCCGCACCAGGGAGAGGTCGTCTCCCTCGGCAAGCGGCGGCAGCGCGGCCTCGCCGGCGTCGTCTTCCGACGGCGCCTGGTCCTCGGACTTGTCCTCCAGATAGACCGCCATGAAGCCCGGGAACCGGACGACCGACCCCGTCGCCCGGAAGGTGTACCGGTTCGCACGGACGTCGATAGCGGTCTGGTCGATCACGGCCGGGTTCATCTGGCTCGCCACGAACCGGTTCCAGATGAGCCGGTAGAGCTTGTACTGGTCCGGTTCCAGATAGTGCCGGATCGCATCGGGTTCGCGCAGCACCGACGTGGGCCGGATCGCCTCGTGCGCCTCCTGGGCCGTCTTGGCGCTGGCGTAGACGGGCGGCTTTGCGGGCACGTAGTCGGCCCCGTACTTCTGCGCGATGTACTCCCGCGCCTCGTCCTGCGCCTCCGTGCTCACGCGGGTGGAGTCCGTGCGCATGTAGGTGATGAGGCCGACGGTACCCTCGTCCTTGAGGTCGACGCCCTCGTACAGCGACTGGGCCACGGCCATGGTCCTGCGGGACGTGAAGCCGAGCTTGCGGCCGCCTTCCTGCTGGAGCTTGCTCGTGGTGAAGGGCGGCACGGGATTGCGGCGCCGTTCCTTCTTCTCGACCTTCTCGACGCGGTAGGCGGCGCCTTCGAGTTCCGCGAGGATCGCCCGGACCTCGTCGTTGTCCTTGACCTTGAGCTTCTCCTCGTCGCGCTTCAGGAGCTTCGCCTCGAACTGGGGCGGCAGCTTCCCTTCGAGCAGGGCCGTGAGGGACCAGAACTCCTCGGGCACGAAGGCCTTGATCTCCTCCTCGCGCTCGCAGATGAGCCGCAGGGCCACGGACTGCACCCTGCCCGCGGACAGGCCGCGCCGCACCTTTTTCCAGAGGATGGGGCTGATCTGGTAGCCCACGAGCCGGTCGAGCACGCGCCGGGCCTGCTGGGCATCCACCTTGTTCGTGTCGATCTTGCCGGGATGCTCCACGGCCTGCAGGATCGCCTTTTTCGTGATCTCGTTGAACAGGACGCGGTACACGTCCTTTGCCGGCGCACCCGCCGTGATCGTCTCGGCCACATGGGCGGCGATGGCCTCGCCTTCGCGGTCGGGGTCCGTGGCGAGCAGGACGCGGTCCACCTTCTTCGCGGCGGCCTTGAGCTCCCTGACGACCGGCGCCTTGCCCTTGATCTGGATGTAGGTCGGCTGGAAGTCCTTTTCGATGTCCACCCCGAGTTTGCTCTTCGGGAGATCCATGATATGGCCCACCGACGCCTTGACCGTATAGTTCCTGCCCAGATATTTGGCGATCGTCTTGGCCTTGGCGGGCGACTCGACGATGACGAGCGATTTTACGGGTTGGCTGCTTTTCACGCAGGTTCCTTTTCTCGACGGCGGGGAACGTCCGTCACAAGGGATGCACACCAAGCTGAGTATACCGCAAACGAGGATTCGTTGCCGAAACATGCAGCAAGAAAGGCGGGCGGCGGTTCCTGTGCATCATCGGTCTGCAGCTGCGGATCGCTCACAGGTCCCGCACAAAATACTTCCCCGGAAGCTGTTTTGCAAGTCCTTTCAGTTCCAGCGTCATGAGGACGCCGCCGAGCGACCCTGCCGCAAGCCCGCTCTCGGAGCCGAGCACGTCGATATGCTTCGGCTCGGCGCCGAGGCGTTCGAGGACCGCGGCCTCATCGGGGTCGAGGACCGGAAGCGGTCGTCCCGGTTGCGGCGCCGGAACATATCCCCCGATCCCGAGCCCGGCAAGGACGTCGGCCGTTGACTCTACGAGCAATGCCCCGCGCTTGATCAGACTGTTCGTGCCCCGGCTCGTTGCGAGGCCCACGTTGCCCGGGACGGCGAAGAGCGTTCTTTCCTGGTCCCGCGCGTAGTCCGCCGTGATGAGCGAGCCGCTGTCGTTCGCCGCTTCGATGATGACCGTGCCGCGCGCGAGGCCGCTGATGATGCGGTTCCGCGCCGGGAAGTAGCCGGCTTCGGGCCGGGTGCCGAAGGGGTTCTCGGTGATCACGGCGCCCGATCCGCAGATCGCGCGCATCAGCGCCGCATTCTCCTTCGGGTAGACCACGTCGATGCCGCACCCGAGCACCGCGACGGTCCTTCCGCCTGCGGCCAGCGCGCCGCGGTGCGCTTCGGTGTCGATGCCGCGCGCCATGCCGCTCACCACGGTGAGCGACGCAGCAGCGAGGCCCTGGGCCAGGGCGAAGGCCGTCGTCGTCCCGTACCGGGACGGCCTGCGCGTGCCGACCACGGCCACCGCGTTCGCGTCTTCCGGCAGGAGCGCCCCCCGGACGTACAGGAAGACCGGAGGATCCGGCGTGGCGCGCAGCGGAGCGGGGTACGCGGGATCGTCCAGCGTTACGATCGCCACCCCGGCAGCCGCAGCCCGTGCGACCTCTCGTTCCGCGGGTTTGCGCCAGGGGAACGATCCGATCGCGTCCGCTGTTTTCGGGGACAGGCCCCCGACCCCCTTGAGCTCCGCAGGAGAGGCGGCCAAGGCCCGCTCCGGAGAACCGAAGCAGGCAAGGAGTTTTCGGAAAGTCGCCCGTCCCACGCCGGGAATGCTGCTGAGCCCGATCCAGGCGAGCGCCGCATCAGGTGCGTTCCGCATCGTGCCGTCCCTTCCCGCGCAGGGGCGCGTTTTGGGTGCAGGGTTTGAGATTATACAGAGTACCGCCCGTGAGTCAAGTTTTTTTTGCGGCAGAGCGTGAAAGGTGCTAAGGTGTACATGGGGTCAATGCAAGGAGGAACGGCCATGGAGGCGTGCCAGGCGCTGCTGTTCGACTTCGGCGGCGTGATCGCGGACGAGGGGTTTCGGGAAGGGCTCAGGGAGATCGGGCGCAGGAACGGCCTGGACCCGGAAGGGTTCTTCTTGGTCGCCGAGGCGCTCATCTTCGAGACCGGCTACCTCACCGGGGCCGCGGATGAAAGGGCCTTCTGGGATGCGGTCCGACAACAAACCGGCATCGTTGACGGGGACGCCGCACTGCGACGCGAGCTCCTCATGCGTTTCCGCATCAGACCGCGCATGCTGGCCCTGGTCGACGGTGCGCGGTCCCAAGGGCTCCTGGTCGCGCTCGTGAGCGACCAGACCGACTGGCTCGAAGAGATCGACCGGGAGGCCGGACTCTTCCGGCATTTCGACCGGGTCTTCAACTCCTACCGCATGGGGAAGAGCAAGCGGGACGCCACGATCTTCGATGACGTCTGCAGGGCGCTCGCCGTCCGTCCGTCCGAGGCGCTCTTTATCGACGACAACGCGGGACACGTGGAACGGGCAGAGGGCCGCGGGCTCCGCACCATCCATTTTACGGCAGAGGACGCTTGCGAAGAGCGGCTGCGTGTCGTCTGCCCGGCGACGAAGGCGGCGTCATGAAGGTCATCCTGTTCAACGGGAGCCCGCGTCAGGGCGGCAACACCGAGCTGCTGCTCCAAGAGGCGGCCCGGGGCGCGCAGGAATGCGGTGCGGAGACGGAATTCTTCCGACTGCACGCGATGCGCCTGCGGCCCTGCATGGGGTGCGGGAAGTGCTCTGACACGGCGCGCTGCGTGATCGAAGACGACATGCAGAAGGTCCATCGCGCGATCCGCGAAGCGGACCGGATCGTCGTGGCGAGCCCCATCTTCTTTTTCAGCGTCAGCGCCCAGACCAAGATCATGATCGACCGCTGCCAGGCCTTCTGGGCGGAGAAATACGTGCACAAGCGGCCCGTCCCTCCCGGTCCGCACGGCCGCAGGGGACTCCTGTTCCTCGTCGGGGGCATGCCGGAAGGGGAGAAGAACGTGGGGTTCGACTGCGCCGAGGCAACGGTGCGGGCGTTCTTCCGCACCGTGAACGTGCAGGAGCACGCAACCCTGGTCTACGGCGGCGTCGACGGCAAGGGGGCGATCCGGGAACATCCGACGGCGCTCCGCGATGCCTACGAGGCGGGGAAGAACCTGGCGCGCGTAAAGGCGGAATGAGGAGGTCGCTCTCTCGCTGCCGCAGAGAACGCAAGGAACGGGGAATAAACAAGAAACCGGAAGATGGGGTTGGCCACAAAAACGCAAAATTCACAAAAGGAAAAACAACTTCTTGAAAATGATAATTGCCCGCGCGGTGAACTGCTCTGCCGACCGAGGGGAGATTTCCCGCGATGCATGTGCCTTATGCGGCCGGACTGCTTGTATCAGGATGGCAGATTTCCGGGAGGGATCATGGCGATCAGGATTGTTTCGCGAGGGCCTGGCGGGCCAGTTCCAAAAGTCCGAAGACCTTGAGGTCCACGAGGGTGCCCTGTTCCTGGGCTGCGCGCAGGTGGTCCTGGGCTTGGTCGAGCGGGACCTCTGATACCTCGATGATCTCGTTGTCGTCACCGCCCTGCTTGCCCACGCGGGTAAGCCCGGTGCAGAGATAGGCGCGCAGGGACTCGGTCGAGGCGCCGGTCGAGATGGGACCTTCGGCGAGGAATGCGAGCTTTTCCGCGGACCAGCCCGTCTCTTCGACGAGTTCGCGCCTGGCCGCGTCCTCCATGGATTCGCCGGGCTCGACGAGCCCGGCAGGCAGCTCGATCACGTCGCGGCCGAGCGGCGGACGGAATTGTTTTTCGAGCAGCACCTTGCCCTCCGGCGTCACGGCGGCCATGACCACGATGCCGCCGATGCCGAGCCGTTCCAGCGCCTCCCAGGTGCGGACCGCGCCCCGCGCGTCGCGGTAGGTGATCTCCACGGCGCTCATGAACGTCCCCTGCCAAACGACTTTTTTGCTGAGGATCTCCACCGGCTACAGCCACTTCTTCAGGTCGAGCGCGATGGCCGCGGGGATGATGGTGTCCACCTCGCGGATGCGTTTCCTGCCGGCCTTGACGAACATGGCCTTGAGGATAACGTCCTCGTCCTTATAGTGGCTCATGATCGGATAATCGGCTTCCGGGATGTCGCGGGTGAAGTAGCCGCAGCCCTCCAGGTGCACGGCGCGCCGGGCACCCCGGACCGTGGGGCCGAAGATGCGGCAGATGTGCGGCCGGTGTCGGTAGATGAGGCAGGCTCCCGTGTCGTCGAGGGCCGGGCAGCGCATCTTTGCGGACCGGCGCGAGATCGCGTCGATCGCCTTCAGGGACTTGAGGAGGGGGTCTTTGCGCGAGAAGGCGCCCTTCTTTTCGAGGAGGTCGAGCTGCTCGTTCGCCTTTGCCACGACCCGCTCGCGGATCGCGCGCGGGACCCTGCGGAGCCGCTGCCGCAGATAGATCGCGTCCAGGAGCGTGATGTCGAAGAAGCCCGAGGCGCAGCACTCATGGCAGCCGCGCTTGCACTTCACCTTGTGCTTCTTCGCCGCTTTGGCGAACTGATCGCTCGTGATATCGAGGAATTTTTCGTAGGTATCGATGATTTTTTTCATGGGTCCCGCTCGCTTTCCGGAAAAGGTGCGGGATTATACGGGTTCATCGGCGCGCTTGTCAACAGCACCCCGTGGGGGGAAGGAAAGAAAAAGGGGCTGCAGGGGCAGCCCCTTGATACGGCAGTGGCGCGGCAGGCGGTTGTTATTCCGTCGGCGGACCGGATGCCGATCCGCGACCGCGGCGCCCGGCGCCGTTCCGCATTGGTCCGTAGCCTTGCGCGCCCCGCAGCATGTTGCGCATCTCGCGCTGGAAGCGCTGCTGGAAGAGCACGAGGCGTGCCTGCTGCTCCACGCTCAGGATCTTCTTGATCGATTCGGCTTCCTGGTCGCGGAGATCGTACATGGCCCGCCGGTTCTTTTCGAGACGTTCCAGGAGCGTTTTCAGCTTCGCTTCTTCCGGTTTGCTCGACTGCAGGGAGATCTTGAGCTCACGCAGAACGTTCGCCTGATCGCGCTGGATCTCCTGCCGCTTGTTGTCCAGGGAGGCGAAGAGCGACGAGAGCTGCGCACTGGTGTTTGCATCGAGATCCAACGCTTCCGTCAGCCGCCAGATCCGGATTGCCTCGATCTTCTTGCGCACCTCTTCCCGCTGGGCGTCGGTGGGCGGTCCGGCCTGCGGGGGATCCGGGGCGAGGTCTCCCTTCTCCCGCTGATCGACGGGGACGGGACCGGTCTCCTGTCGGGCCAAGACCGGCATCCCGAGGAATGCCAGGACCAGCACCAGAACGGCGATCCGTACGATCTGCATGCACTACCTCCTCGTCATCTGCGGCGAATTGCCGCATCATTGCATCCGCCTGCGGCGGCGCCCTTCGGGTCCCGCTTCACGCTAGACGAAACAGGGTTCGGGTGCAACCGGCGAACGGTCGCTGTGGAGCCTGTCCCGGCGGGACGGGGCCTGCCGGTCGAGCATAATGGAAACCCGCTGCAGCTCGGCGGAGTTCATATCGGAGAGATCATCGGAGAGGTCCTGTTCTCCTTCGTCCGGCAGGTTCTCCCGGATCGCCTCGCGGATGGGAGCGAAGGCGCTGTTCGCCCATGCCGCAGCCGCGGCCAGTTCGGAAGCGGACATATCGGAGAGGGAGACCGGTTCCGTCTGCAGGACGTCCTCGAGCGCAGGTGTGTTCTGCGCCGACGGGACCCGGGCGATGCGAAGCGGAGCGGGCCGCAGGAGGAGGACCGCGACGAACGCCAGTACCGCCACCGCGAGACTTGCGGCCCCCAGAGCGAACCGGGGGGCAAACCATCGGCGCGCGCGGCTTCCCGCAGCCGGGGACGTTTGCTCCTGCACCGCGCGGGCCACGCGGCCGGGGAATGCCAGCCAGAACGCCTCCCCGGGATCGGGAACAGGCTCTTCCGCAAGCAAGGTCACGAGCGACAGCTCGGCCCGGCAGTCCGTACACTTCGCCAGGTGTTCCTCCACCCGGCGCAGGTCCTGCCCCGCGAGCCCGCCTTCCCGATAGGCGGGCAACAGCTCCTTCAGGGATTTCTGTGCGCACCCACTCATGACCTGTCCTTTTCCGCTTTCGCGCCGCGCTCCATGAGGGCCTTGAGCTTTTGCACGGCGTGGTGATAGTTCGCCTTGGCGGTCCCGACCGAGCACTGCATGAGGTCCGCGATCTCCTCGAATTTCTTCTCGCCCTGAATGCGGAGGATGAGCGTCGTTCGCTGCTTCTCCGGAAGCCCGGCCAGGGCCTTCCGCACCAGCGACCGGTTTTCCTGCACGATGAGGGCGTCGAGCGTGCGCGGGTTGCGGCTCAGGACCACGTCGTCGATCGATACGTACTCGGCCCGTGCGCGGTCGCGATAGGTGTTCTTGGCCAAGTTGATCGCGATGCGGTAGAGCCAGGTCTTGAAGCTCGACCGCCGCTCGAACGATCCGAGGCCGGTGAAGGCTTTGACGAAGGCCCGTTGCATGAGGTCCGCAGCGTCTTCCTGGTTTCCGACCATGCGGAAGAGCATCGCGTAGAGCTGGCGCTGATGCCGTCGCACCAGCTCGTCGAAGGCCTCGCGATCGCCCGCCACGGTCCTCTTGATCAGATCGAGGTCGTCGTCCATAGCCTTCGCCGTATTTGTTTTATTGACACCGTGGCCTCGGAAAGGTTGAATCAGCGCCGCGCCGGGGTTGCCTGCTGTACGGCATGCTCCTCCTGCGGCTCGTGCACTGCCTCGGCGTGCGTGCAGACCCGATTCCTGCCGCTCCGCTTCGCCCGGTACAGGGCGTTGTCGGCAAACGCCACGAGCTCCGCGGGGTCCTTGGTATCAGCCGGAAAGGAGGCAACGCCCACGCTGACCGTGATCCGCAGCTCGCCGTCGAACACCTCGGTCACGGGGGTCTTCTCCACGAGCGCCCGGATCCGCTCTCCCATCTGCGCGGCCCCGCGTGCGTCGGTGTCCGTCATCCCGACGGCGAACTCCTCGCCCCCGTACCGGGCCGCGAAGTCGGAGCCGCGGCCGGTCTTGTGCAGGGTCCCGGCGACCGCCTTGATCGCCCGGTCGCCCACGGGGTGGCCGTAGCGGTCGTTCACGCCCTTGAACTTGTCGATGTCCATGAGGAGGACCGAGAATGGGCGGGGCTCCCGGTCGAGCCGTTTGTATTCCTCGGCAAGCTTTTCCATGAACGTCCGGTGGTTCAGGAGCCCGGTCAGGCCGTCGGTGCGCGCCAGGTCGCGGATGCGCCGATGCAGGAGGCTGTTGTCCACGACCATCGCGACCTGGTTCAGGAGTGTGCTCAGGAAATTGCGGTGATAGTCGGTGAAGGCGTCCGCGCGGTTTGCGCCGAGAAAGGCGGCGCCCACGAACCGGTCGTGCGCGATGAGCGGCCTGCCGAAGAGGGACCGGAGGGGGCGTCGGAGCCCCCCGCGCGGAAAGAGGCCGATGTCCGCGCCCCGGTCGCCCAGGTCCGGATCGTAATGGGTGGCGCAGATGCTCCGTTCCCGCCACTGTGCCAGCATATGGGACAGGATCGCGCTCTCCGCGATCGGGAAGACGGTGTCCTTCCGGTCATACCCCTGCCGGCTCGCGATCGATGCCTCGCCGGCCTTCTCGTCGCAGAGCAGGAAGACGCAGGTTTCGTAAGGGACCACGGACCGCAGCCGCTCCGTCAGTGCGTCGAGCACCTCGCCCACCTCAAGGCTGCCGCTCAGGATCTCGCTCATCTCATGGAGGGCCGCGAAGTTCTTGGCGCGGATGTCCAGCTCGAGCGCGTTGCGGACGTTCTCGATGAGCTGCCCGAAGAAGGGCAGGAATCGGGTCAGGGATGCCTGGACGGAGGCGGGAAAGGCGTCGCGTTCGAGGCTGTCCACGGCAAGGACCCCCTCGGTGCTGCCCTGCGAACCGATCGGGAGCGCAAGGAACGAGCGCACGGGCTCGGCTCGTCGGTAGTAGCCGAGGCTCGTGATGGGGATGACCATGTCCGGAACGTACTGCACTGCGTTCTGCGCCGCGCAGATCCCGATCAGGCCGCTTCCGCGGCTGAAGGTGACGCCGGAGTCGGCGATAAAGCTGCTTTTACTCCGGATCGCCCGGAGCGAGAGCATGCCGTCGTCCCGGTCGTCCAGGAACAGGGCAGAGGTGTGGGCCGGCACGATCTCGGCCAGCGCGTCCATGAGCCCGCCGAAGGAGCCCTCCCGCTCCCGTGCCGCTCCCACACGGGTCGCGCGCCTGCTTGTTTCGGTCAGCGCGTCGACGCTCCTTCCCCCTGCCAGGGGATCGACGGCGTCGGCATCGTCCAGGAGCTTGTCGTAGCTCGCGCGTACGCGTCTCGCCTCGCGCGTGATCCTCCGGGCCAGCAGGGCGGAGAGCAGCGCGACTCCTGCAAGGGAGACCGCGAACCCGGCAAAGGCGGGCCAGGGAACGGGAGCGCTCCCACCAGCAAGCAGGAGGTTCAGCGCCTCGATCGCAACGATGATGCCTGTTGCAAGAGCCGCCCAGGACCGCTGCCAAAAGGCGGCGGGAACGATCAGGGGGAAGTAGAAGAGAAGGAAGGGGGAGGAGAAGCCGCCTGTGGTCTGGATGAGGGCGTTCAAACCGATGATGCCGAGGACCAGAAACGAGAGCCCTGTCCGGGAAGCGCGCGTGAACAGGGCCTGATAGGAGACGGCGGCAACGAGCAGGAACCCGCCGATGATCCAGAGGCCGGGCAGCCAGGACGGCAGGCCGGGCCGGAGAAACATGCTCAGGCCTGCAAACGCCGTAAACACGGCAAGGCCCAGGAGCACGACCCGGTTCAACGCTTGGTTCTCCTGCCGAGCTCCTCTTCGAAGTATTTGCGGTACAGGACGTCCCACTCCCGGCTTCCCTCCGGGACCGTACGCGAAAGCGAGCGAATGGTGCGGCGGGCGGCCTCGTCCGCCTCGTCCTCGAACGCCAGTTCGGCCGTGATGGTCCGTTTGATCTCGCGCAGCAGCCGCTCCTCGGGCAGGAGGGCCTGTACGTCGCTCTCCTTTGTGAGCATGGCGAGGATCTCGTGGGAGAGATGGGATATCCGGTCGTCCGAGAGTCTCACAGCACTATCCCCCGCTCCTTCGCGAGCTTCTGCTTCGTGAGCTCGAAGACCTTGCGGCGGTCCATGCCGCCCCGAGCGATCTCGGACTCGTGCCCGGCGAGCAGCTTCTCCACGTCGGCGTTCAGCCGTTCCTCGGCGGCCATGTTCGCGTTTATCGCCTCGTTGATCCTGGCGGCGACCGATGCGCGCGGCACGGTGTAGGCGGCCATTTTCTTGGTTTCCAGGTTGGCCGCGATCGCCGCGGCGATATGGTCGATCAATGTCTTGGAAAGGCGCATGGAATCTCCTCCCGGCATTATAGCAGATAGGAAGAGAACTGCAAGGACAATCCCCGAAACGCTTTGACAGGGATCAGGCGCGACGGTACAATGGGCCTGCCCATGGAACGTCCCGTCTCGCTCATCATCCCCAACTACAACGGCGGCGCCGTGATCCGGCAATGCCTGGAGGCGGCCTTTGCCTCGCAGTACAAGAACTTCGAGGTCATCGTTGCGGACGACGGGTCCACGGACGGATCCCTCGCGGTTATCGAGCGCTTTCCCTGCCGGCTCGTGCGGCTCGAACGTCGCTCCGGCGCAGGCGCAGCCAGGAACCGGGGCGCGGAGGCCGCTACCGGGGACATCCTCTTCTTCACCGACGCCGACTGTTTCCTCAGACCGGATGCCCTTGCGCGTGCGGTCACCATGATGCAGTCGCACCCCGGCGCGATCGTCGGCGGCACCTATACGCCGCTGCCTGCTGACCGGGACTTCTTCAGCACCTTCCAGTCGCTCTTCGTGCATTACTCCGAGACGCGGCGCACGGAGCCGGACTATATCGCGGGCCATGCCCTGATCATCGAGGCGGGGCTGTTCCGCGAGAGCAAGGGGTTTCCCGAGACCACAGTCCCGATCCCGGAAGACGTCCTGTTCAGCCATCGCCTGCGGCACGAGGGACGCCGGCTCCTCATGGACCCGGACCTGCAGGTGGTCCATGCGTTTCGCTTCTCGCTCCGGCGGTCACTGGCCAATGCCTACCGTAAGGCGAAATACTGGACCCTCTATTCCCTCGCGCACCACGACCTCCTGGCCGACTCGGGCACGGCGTCGCAAGAGCTTAAGGTGAACGTGGCCTCTTTCGGCATGAGCGCGGTCTGTGCCGGGATCGCTGCAGGAACGCAGGATATGCGCTGGCTCATCCCCGACGTCTTTTTCTGGACAGGCAATCTTGCATTCAGTCGCGGGCTGCTTGGGGTCTTCCGGAGGGAGAAGGGGATGGGCTTCGCCGTACTCGGCGCGCTGTACTATACCCTGGTCTTTCCGATCGCCGTTGCCCTGGGGGCTTGTGCGGGGGTGGGGATGATCTTGAGAAGCAAAAGTGAACTTCGCGGCCTCCGGTAAACCTCTGCGCTCTCTGTGGTTGTCCTTCCGGTTTTCTCTCTAGTCTGTTTTTCTTTTCCCGAAAAGGTCCCTGGCAAACCAGAGCCAGAAGAGGCTGCGGCCGGCCTTGGCAACGGCCACGAGGTCGTCCCAGCTTCGGAGGGACGCGATCCTCCGGAGGATGTAGGACGGACGGGAGTAGAACCTCCGGAAGGCCCGCTGCCGGAGTTCGAGGATCTGTTCCCGCGTCATGGTATGGGGGATGAACGCTGCGCCCTGGTAGGTGTAGTCGGTCAGGTCCTCGGAGATCCTTCCCCAGCGATCCACATTGTCGTAGAGCACGGTGCCGGGGAAGGGCGTGATGGCGTGAAAGCTCGCGATGTCCGGGGCGAGCTCGATCGCGAACTCGATGGTCTGGAGCGCCTCGTCGTAGGTCTCGCCCGGGATGCCGAAGAGGAAGGGGGTCTGGACGCGCAGGCCGACCTCTTTTGCGGCCTTGACCGCCGCGCGGATCTGGTCGAGGGTGGTCCCTTTGCGGATCGCGTTCAGGTTCTTCTGGACCCCGCTTTCGGCGCCGAAGAGAATGGCCCAGCAGCCCGCGTCTTTGAACGCCTGGAGCAGGGGCTTGTCCACCTGGTTGACGCAGGCAGACACGAACCAGGAAAAATCGAGCTTGCGGGCCCGGATCTCCTTTGCGAACCGCATGGCCCGGTCGTAGTCTGCGGCAAGGGTGTCGTCCAGGAACTTGATCTCCCGGTACCCCAGGGAGAGGCAAAGCTCGATCTCCTGCATTACGCTTGCGATGCTTCGATAGCGGATGCCGGAGGCCCGTGTCTTGTCGAGCTGGAAGCAGTAGATGCACTGCCGGTTGCAGCCGCGCGAGGTCATGAGGACCGTGACGGGTTTGCGCTTGTAGGTCGCGGGCGTGGGGATGTACTTGTTGGGATCTCCCAGAAGGTCCCGGGCAGGGAAGGGCAGTGCGTCGAGGTCCTCGATCAGGGGCCGCGGCGGGTTCTTCTTGATCCTGCCTTGTTCTTGATACACGACCCCGAGCACACCGGAGAGGTCCTTGCCCGCCTGGAGCCGCTCGACCATCTCCCGGACCGTGTATTCCCCCTCTCCCGTCACCATTGCATCGAAGGCGTCGCCCGCGTCTTCGAGACATTGCTCCTGGACCGCAATGGGATAGGGGCCGCCGGCGCAAAGGAATATCCGGTCTCCGAACTCCTTCCTGAGGTCTTGGGCCGTGCGTTTCGCCTTTTCCCATCCGAAGGTGGTGGCGTAGAGGCCTACGAATTGCGGGCCGAAGCGGCGCGTTTGGACGAGCAGTTCCTCGTGCGTCACGAAGGCGCCGTTCACGAACAGGACCTCGTGTCCCGCTTCCCTGAGCACAGCGGCGATCGAGAGCGTGCCGAGAGGCTGCCAGTAATTGATCTGGGACGCGGCGGTCCGGGAGGAGAAGATGTCCTCGGGCACCCAGGAAGGAATGAGCAGAGCGCACTTCATGATCCCGCCTCCTGTCGCTGCCCGCGTCCCAGGATCCGCTCCGCGGTCTCCATCCCCGCGCCGATGGCATGGTCCATGTTGAGATATCGGAACGCGCCTGCCCTGCCGGCCACATGAAGGTTTCGGAACCGCGACAGGTACGCATGGACCCTGTCGAAGTGCTCCTCGTAGCCGGTCGAAAAGAGCGGGTATGCCTTGGGTGCGCGGACCACGACGCTGTCCAGAACCTCTTCCTGCCGGATGTATCCCAGTCTTTCCAGGCTCGCACGGGCCATGCGAACGAGCTCCTCGTCCGGGGCGTTCCAGATCGCATCTCCCTGGAAACAGAAGAACTCGGTCGCGAGAAGCGTTTTTCCCGCAGGCGCCATCTCAATGCTCCAGTTCACGGGCTCGTGGATGCGGCCGATCGGGAAGGCCTGCTCGGGGATATAGATCCAGGTCAGGTCCGTGACGCGCTTACGATCGATCATGATCGCCACGACGATGAGGTCGCGGAAGCCGAGTTGCGCGGCCGCCTCCCTGACGGCTGCAGGCGGGGCGGGATCCAGCAGGGAGAGCAGCGTGGTGATCGGGATGCTGGAGATGAACTCTCGACCCGGTAGGAGCCGGGAGCTGTCCCGGTCCCGCACGACGATGCCGGTAATTGCCTGGTCCGCATGCAGGACGCGCTCTACCGTCGTGCCGGTCGCGACCGTTCCTGACTGCTCGATCTCGTCCCGCAGCGCTTCGGCGATGCGGCCGATGCCGCGCCGGGGGTAGAGAAAGGCGTCCACGAGCGAAGGGATCTCGCCTCCGTTCATCTTGAAGAATGCGTTCAAAACCGCCTGCGAAAGCGACAGCCCCCGGATGCGTTCGGCCACCCATTGGGCGCTGATCCGGCTGCAGGGGATGCCCCAGATCTTTTCACTGTACTCCTTGAAATAGAGGCTGAACAACGTACGGCCGAAATGGGCGACCACCCAGTCTTCGAGGGAGCGGGGCTTCGGCGCACGGACAAGGCGCTTGACGCGCTCCCGCCCGTAGTCTCCCAGGATGCGGAGCGTCGTGAAGACGCCCATGCCGAACAGGGCGTTCATGGGCTCCAGCGGATAGTCGAAATACTTGCCGCGCAGGAAGATCTTGGTCTTGCGCGGAACCGTGATCAGCTCGGAGCCCAAAAGGTCTTGCACGAAGGCCTCGATGCGCGCGTCCTTGGTGAAGAACCGGTGCGGCCCCAGGTCGAAGCGGAAGCCCTTGTGCTCGATCGTTCGTGCGATGCCGCCCACGACCGTATCCTGTTCGTAGACCGCGACCCCCCGGCCGGCCCGGGACAGGACGCAGCCCGCGGCAAGGCCCGTCAGGCCTCCGCCGAGGACGAGGACGTCCTGTTTCTCTGTCCTGTCTGCATCTCCGGACACGCTCTTCTCCTTCCGCATTGGATATGATATTATACGCTGTTGACAGGCGGGTTACCAGTATACCCGGACGATGGTGTTGTTGGCGGAAAAGAGGAAGAAGGTGGTAAACGATTTCTCGTGGTGCAATTTCCCGATGATCTCCGTGAGATCGGGGGGGATCGGTTCCTTGACGTCCGCCAGGATCACGGCCACTGCCTCTTTCCCCGCGGTCTGATCGGAGCCGGTTTCATAGTACCGAGGATTTCGATACTCCCAGCTGTCGCGAAAACGCGAGGTATGGTAATCCTCATCAGGCGTCGAGGCGCCCGGCACGTAATGAAACCTGATCCGCTTATGCGTGGAGAGGTCGAGCAGCGGCACGGCAATCGCGGGATTGACGGGATAGCGCTGCTGTGGAACGGCAAAAGCCTCGACGGTGTCGACAGGGAGGGTGTCCAGAAACCGGCCAGCCTGTAGGAGATTGACGGCGCTCCATTGTTCGAGAAATGGGAGGTCGAGAAAAAGAGCTGTTGCAAGGGACGCGGCGACGACCGATACACCAATGATCTTCTGTACGTTGCGGCTGCGCAGGCCGGCGATTCCCCGGGCCGCCATAAGGGTCAACAGGGGAAAGGCGGGCAGGATGTATCGGACCCGCTCGATCTTGAAGAATACGGCGAGAAAGGGCAACCAGAGGACGATGAGATATTTCCAGTCACGCTTCCAGGCCGCCAGGAAGAGCGAGGCGATCGCCGCAAGGGTGATCACCGGGCTGATCTGGAAGAGGTAGATCGAGGTCCAGGACTCGGTCCAGCGGCCGAGACTCGGCCGGAGAAAGGTCTGCATCAGCAGGATCTGGTCGGCGATGACGTCTCGCATGAGTATGAGCGGGACGGCGACGAGCAGGAGAAAAAGCAGAAGCACCCAAAGCGTCCTTTGCAGCACTTCCCGGCGATGCGTGCCGGCGTGCTGAAAATAATAGACGGCCGCGGTGACCGGCAGTATGGAGAGCATGGGCCATACGGAGTATTTACAGAAAAAGGCTATGCTGATCGCGCATGCAGCAGCGATTATCCGTCCGATGCCGCCTGCATCGATTGCCCGGATGAACAGGTAGACGGACAGGGTCAGGAAGAACATGGTATGGATGTCCAGGAGGGTAAGCGGCGTCTGGGTGAGGAGATAGGGGATCCCGAGGAGCAGCATCCCGCCGAAGAACCCGGTATCCGCGTCCCAGAGAGTCTTCCCGATCAGGTAGGTGACGACAGTGGCCATCCCAAAAAGAGCGGCGGTGAAAAGCTGCAGGACGATCCGGGACTCCCCGAACGCCTTAAAGAGCAGTCCATCGAAGAAGGGTACCGCGGGCAGGTCCATCCATGCCTGGAGGCCGTGCCCCCATTCTTTCCAGAAGGAGGCTATGCCGTAAAGCTCAAGATGTTTTGCCAACACCACGTAGCGAGCGGATACGGTATTGATCTCGGGCTCGTTCCGGAAACAAAGGGCAACGAGAAATCCGGCGAGAAATAGCCAAAAGGTCCGCGGACGAGGAAGTGCGATTTTGAACAGGCCCGTTGCGATGAGCAGGCCGGAGAGCACCACGAGAACCAGCGTGCGGTCGGGGGTCGTAAGAAAAACCAGATGCCATCCCGTAAAGGGATTGTCGTCGAACCGGCGGAACAGATATTGCAAAAAGGGGATGACTACGGCGATAGAAAAGGTAATTGTTGGGATGATGTAGCGATTCTCGCTCTTATTTTCGGGATGGTGCATGATGACGCAAGGTAATACAGCGGCAGATAAAAAGCAAGGAAAAGGAAAGCCAGGAATGACAGGAGTTGATCCTAAATATTGGGATGCAAAGGCGGCATAGAATCGGTTAATAATATGCGCAACTAACATGAAAACTTCCCTAAAACCAGAGATGTAGATGTTGCATTGCTCGCAACTTCATGTTGACATCATGCATTCGTTTTATATAATGCGATATACGCAAACCGTGTTTTAGCGCCACTGTCGTTCAGTGAATAACTTCCGGAATAGACCTCAGAATGCCAATACAACTTATTTTAAGAAATCGGGGAGGATCAATGAAGCGCTTCATCGCCGTTTGGGCATTCGCTGTGTTGCTGTGCGGTTTCGTCCTGATCGGTGCGGGGACCAGGGCAATGGCCTACCCTGTTGCCGAGTGGGGCGATGCCGGATTTCTGGACATCGACTATCAGGTGCAGGCGCGTGCGGCGCAGAGCAATATCGCGCCGAGCGGGTCCACGGACAAGAATGGGATCGATTACTACCTATGGAGAAACCGGCTGAGCTTTCTGGGCATGTTCGGCCAGACCTATGGATACGCCCTGCAGTTGGAGTACCCGGGCGGGCAATGGATCGACGCCACCCAGGTCGTGCCCCGCTCGGAAGCAGCCAAGTATAAACTGATCGCACTCGACTATTACCTGACCGCCCGCTACTCAGACTCGTTCAACATCCGGGCAGGGCGGACGAAACACGTTCTTACCCGCGAGGTCATGGAAGGGTGCTTTGATCCCCTCTCGGCCGATCGGTCGTACTTCATCGGCGGCCCCTTCGGTGATGGCAGGAATTCGACGCGCGATGAGGGCATCGTCTTCTGGGGGAACTTTTTCAACGACATCTTCCAGTACCGCCTTGCCGCCATGTACGGCAATGACTTCGGCAACAATAAGCCCGACAATATCGGCTACCGGTATACCGGCAGGGTCCACGTGACGCTGCTCGACCCCGAATCGGGTCTCGGCTACAAAGGCTCCTACCTCGGCAAGAAAAAGGTGCTCACCTTCGGCGCCGGATACGAAATGCAGCCGAACGCCGTCTACTCCTCCTATGCCGGCGGTGTCGGGACGGGTGCCGAGAACTACAAGGCCTATACCTACGACGGTTTCTTCGAATACCCCACGCAGGTCGGGACCTTCACCCTGTCCGGCGCCTATCTGAAGCAGGACTTCAATGAAGCCGGATCCAAGGGCGTACCGGGCGCGATCGGCGTAGACGGTGAAAAGAACGGCGATTATGTGAAAGCTGCGTACATGCTCGGGAAATTCCAGGTCTACGGACGCAAGGAAAAATGGGCCTTTGCGAATCTGGACGGCATACTCGATCAGCACGTAGACTGGAACGCGACCGGGATCAACTACTACATTAAAGGGCAGAGCCTGCGGCTCACCCTCGAACAACAGAACATAGCCTTCAGCAAAAAGCCGGCCAGGGGCTTCCAGACGACGATGCTTCAGTTCCAGGCGCGGTTTTAACGTAAGAACGTCATAACGATTGAGAGGTATCCATGATGAATGCGTATAACAAAAAGAAGACATTTGCGGCGATTGCCGCACTTGGGGCGTTGTTGATGGCTGCTGTCGCAATCCATGGCTGCGGCATCTCGTCGTATGAAGGGAACCAGATAACGTCGATAACGATAGAGCCCGGAAACGTCACGATCGCGGCACAGACCGTTCAGCAGCTTACCGTGACCGGGATCTACTCGGACGGGACCACCACCAACCTCTCCTCGCTGGCAACCTGGACCACCTCGGACGCTTCCGTCGCCACCGTATCGGCCACGGGGCTCGTCACAGCGGTGGCCGCTTCCGGGACCTGCACGATCACCGCGACGGGCGCAGGGGTGAGCGCGTCCACACAACTGACCATTAAGAACCTGGCGCTACAATCGATCACCGTAACGCCGAACCCGGCGAGCGTGAGCAAGAACCTCACGCAGCAGATGACCGCTACCGGGCTCTTCAGTGACGGGACCGACACGATCAGCCAGGACATCACCACGCTGGTTTCCTGGACCTCGTCGTCGACTGCGGTCGCCACGATCGATGCTCAAGGAGTGGCAACCGGCGTTTCCGGTGGGGCGACATCGTCCAGTACCGCCACAACCAACATTACCGCGCAATGGAACAGTGTGACCTCGAATGCAGTAATCCTGACCGTTTCGAACGCGGTGTTGGTGTCGCTGACGGTCACGCAATCGGGTTATGCCGCCGACAATGGAACTACGGCTCAATTGACCGCAACCGGCACATTTGATGATGGAAGTACTGCGGATATGACGAACCGGGTAGCCTGGAGTTCCTCGGACACCTCCATCGCTACCGTTGACAGTACCGGTTTGGTTACGCCCGTTACTGCGGGACGGGTCACGTTCACGGCAATGGCCGGGGGAGTAACGGGCACACTTGCGACCCAGGTAAAGCATCTTGGGCACTAGGATCCCGTTCGCCCGTCACGTGCTTACTTTGCGTAGAGGTAAGATCGATACCGTATAAATAAAAGGAGGTGAAGCTATCGAGTCAATCGGTGCCGGCAGTGCTTGGCAGAGAGTCAGATTCTTCTTACAAGAGACCTCATTACTCTAGACAACGGGAGGAAATCAAGTCATGAAGAAATCGGTAAAAGTGACCTTGTTCACTGCGTTGGCGGCGGCCTTTACCTTCGGCATGATGTCGCTGCCCGGATGCGGCGGCGGCGGCGGTGGCAGTTCTCCGGCCCCGTCCCCGACCTACACCGGGACCTTGTTCCAGGCATCCCAGGAAGGCGGCCATATCGGTGTGTTCCCGGTCACGATCAACCCCGCGAACACCTCTGCGCCGATCACCGTGGACACGGCAAATCAGTCCAAGATCCAGCTCAATGGCTCCCCGAGCGACACCGCTAATCATACGGTCTTCCATGATATTCGGTTTGACGATCCGAGCAACGGCGGCAAAAATGCCACGAAGATATACTACTCCGCGATCGAGTCCCGGCCGGCAACAACGAGCGTTGCCGACATCGGTTATGTGGACCTGACGCAGGCTTCCTATGGGCAGACTAATAACGGCGTAAACTCGGTCATCGATATCGACCCGGGAGCGGCCGACAATATCGCCTGGGCATTGTCGCTCATGGCGCCCGGCGAATTCGGCACCACGACGCGCATCGAGTACTGCGCCTCGGCTTACGACCAGACGAACGGTGTCTATTTCCCCATGTCGATGAGCTTCCCTGCATACGTGGATGCCGTTCCGGTGGCGAAGCTTGCTGCCGGCGCGCAGGGCAGCGTGAGCAACGAGCTGCATAGTGGGACGTCTGACTTCACCAGAACGTGGATCTGGCAGATCGACCCAGCCATGGCCAATCTTGATCCTGCGCACAATTATTTCGGCAATCCGCCGCTGGCGTTCATTCACGGCGGTCCCAGCCCCGACGGCAAGATGGTGTATATGGTGATGAACGTCGTGAGCGGCCTCTCCCAGACGAACAACCTGGCGGGCGCCCTGAGAGTATATCTGGTCAAGGCCAGCGATCTTGAGTCCGCCAGCACCGCAACGCCCGGCACCAGCACCATGACCCCGAGTGACGTCATGTCGCAGACCACGATCACGGTTGCGCCTTCCGACTCGACCACGAGCGGTGACGGATCGCTCCAGGGTACGATCGCCTATCGCGCATCCTTCACGCCTGACGGCAAATATATCCTGCAGTCCGGGTCCGACCGCATGGTAATCTTGCAGGTCGCCGACCTTGCCGCTTGCGAATCCAGTCCGACCCCCACGACGGCTTGTGCGATGACCCTCTATGCCGACACGACCGGTACGACCTTGGCCGAGAGGACCAGCATGGCCAACTCCGTCACGAAGCCGGGCCAAATCACCTCCGGTCTGGGTGCGGGTACGTGGGGCGGCATCGAAGTGCATGACGTCATCTCGACGCCCGACAGCAAGTACGCCATCCTGTCGGTCCGGTACTACGCCGACCAGCACCAGGCGGATCAGTCTGCGGTCGTCGGCGGCCTCCAGGAACCCGGGATCAAGACCAGCGGCGTGCAGCTCTACGACATCAACAACAAGAAGTTCATCGGCGATGTGGTCCCCACCTGCGGTTCGAGTGCAACGCAGTGTCATGCTGCTGTTGACCCAACGAATGCGAGTAACGACGACTATCGGACCCGCGCAACCTGCGGCGTGCTGTTCAAATCTGCAAATTAGCTAGAATTGCCGTAAAGGCTAGGAAAGTTTCATTTCTCTATCAGGGGGAGCGGGAGACCGCTCCCCCTCTCTCTTTTTTATGAGTTCTGGAGCGAGGAGATCGTAGATCGAATGGTGTAAAAGAATGCAAAAAACAGCAAGGGCGGCGGTTGACAGTCTGCTCAGGTGGAAGTAACATGTCGCACGCAACGCATACAGGCAACAAATTTCGCATAATCGAGTAAGGAGAATATCATGGTGCTCCGAAGCAAACTCCCTATCGTGCTGGTCATTTTGCTCTCCGCACTTATTCCCGGCCCGTCGCTCTATGCGGGCAGCCTGGAAGCGTCGAAAGCAGATAAGACACCGGTCTTCGTAGCAATGCCAGGGCCGGGTGAGAACGTCCCGCTCGGAAACGGCAAGTATCTGATCTATGGTTTTGTCAAGACCCCGAAGATGGGGCCGGCCATCATGAAGATCCAGGTGTTCGATAAGAACGGCGAGAGAGACCGGTCCGTCACGATTACGGCCGATTCCGGCATGCCGGACATGCCTTCTATGGGGACTGACCACGCGACCTGCATGCTGAATAAAAAGGGCGACTATCTCGTCCCGATCAATATCACCATGCCCGGCGACTGGGAAGTCAGATTGACCGTCTCGCAGGACGGCACGGTCGTCTACCGCGGCAGCTATCGCTTCAATGTATAGGGCGGCGTGCACAGCGTTGATGGCCTGCGCCTGCCTGCTGCTTATGGCGCAGGGCGCACGGGCCGCGGACTATCTCCTGTATCTCGAGGGACAGGAGATCTACGGCTATACGACCGCACTGCACAAGCCGGTGGCGTACTCGATCGATCCCGAATCGGAGATGCAGGAGCCGAGTCTGGGGTTCGATTACCTGCAGCGGATTTCGGGAGACAGCGGCGAGATCGCCGTGCTGAGCCTGCAGGGCAGGATCTCCGTGATGTCCCCGTTGCTTGGAGAAGCAGGCTACCAGATCGAACCGCGGCCGATCCGTCAGCAGAAGGACGGCTATTACCTGCAGCCCCAGATCTTCAACGCCTGGGTGAAGTTCAAGACGCCGTGGGTCTATGTCTGGGTCGGCCACGATCGCCCGGCCTTCGGGCTTGCCTCCTATCTCGACAGTCACGGCCTGCTGCTCGAGACCGTGGGCATGCGCTTCGGTTTCTATGACCGCGACTGGGGGGCGGGCATTTACCATGACTTCTCCTGGGGCAATTACGCGGCCAGCCTCACCTCCGGCACGGGGATGCCCTTCTACCAAAGCCTGCCCGGGTTGCCGTTCGACAGCCACTATATGGCCGTGACCCGGATATCCTACGGGGTGCTGGAGCGCGACAATTATAATGTCGGCTTTTCCCTGGGGTACGGCAAGACCCTGCCTACGTCGGGCTACGTGCTCATGGAAAACGAGGCGTATCCGATGCGGATGGCGGGCGTCGACCTGGCCGTGTTCGACGACAGTTTCGAGCATCGCGCGGAACTGTACACGGGCAGGTGGTTCGGTTCGCGGCTCATCGCGCTGTTCTATCGGTTCGGATGGAATCTGGATCCCGAAGACCGGAACAAGCTCGAGCTCCAGGACATGTACTGGGAAAACTACGGGGTGCGGGACCATCGGCCGGCCCTTTGCTACAGCTATCAGGTTACGCCGAATTTCACGGTGCGGACGTCCTATGCTTACGATCAGTACTTGAAGGACAACAGGACCCTGGTGCAGCTCTATTACTACGGTCCGTGGCACCTGTTTTAGCGCGCGACGATCCGCCCGGAGGAAAGGGGACAGGAACCATGCAGACCGAAATGCATCATGCGGAAAGAAATATTTTCCGGATCTTCTCGCTGGTCGCCGTTGCGGCAGGCCTCATCGGCATGCTGATGAGCTCCGTTCCGGCATGGGGGGCGGTCGGCTGTTCGCTCAACGATCCCGACCGCGACGTGGCGTGGATCTATCCGGAATCGACGAACTACCGGGCCTTTTACGTGAACATCGTCAACATGGGGGGAGAGCCGCTGCTCAAGAAGGTCGAGGCGGAACTGGGCGATACCTTTCACGGCCTGTTCGAGAATATCGACAACCCCTATACGGTGTACGCGATCTATGTAGGAAAGAAGCAGGTCGGCTATATTCACGGGGTCAATCAGAAAGGGGAATACGGCGGAATCCAGGTGTTCCTCGCCCTCGACATGCACGAGCGGATCAAAAATTTCTACCTCCAGCGGTTGACCAACCAATATGCGTCGAAATTGCGCGCCCACTCCTTCTATAAACAGTTCATCGGCCTGACCCTCAAGGATTTCGACACCTATAACGTCGTTACGGGAAAGGGGACGGGCAAGGTCATGGAGATCAAGAACCCGGCGCCCGGGGCGGAGAAGGACTTTCGGGCCATCCTGCGGGCCACGAAGAAAAATCTCGTTCTCTTGAAGGAGCTGGTCTATTCACGCCAGGGGAAGAAAGCGGGGACGCCATGATCTCGAAATTTCAGGTCGCCTACAAGAACCTGCTGCGCAAAAAGGTCCGCAGTCTCCTGACCCTCGTGGGCATCGCGATCTCCGCCTGGGTGCTGGTGAGCCTGCTCGGATTCAATAACGGATTCAAGTCTGCGCTGGACCGGGACATCGACAATATGGGTTTTCAGATGATGGTTATGGCCAAGGGGTGCCCTTACGAGGCTGCAACCCTTATGCTGAAAGGCGGCACCGGCCTGCGGTATATCGACGAGTCGGTCAAGAATACGGTCAAGAACGAGCCGGGCGTGGCGCAGATCACCCCGATGATGATGGCGGCCGAATTCGACCCGAACAAGGGAGACAACGGCGGGATCGCCGCGTACTGGGGCGTGGACCCGAAGAGCTACAGCGCCATGAAGCCCTATTTCAAGTTCATCGAGGGAGGATGGTTCAAGGACCTGAACGCAAAGGAGGCCGTCATGGGGTATGAGGCGGCGCAGCTGGAGCAGCGGGAGGTCGGCGACAAGATCCTCATCCCCCAGAAGAACGTGGTGCTCACGGTGGTCGGGGTCCTGAAGCGTACCGGCACCCAGGACGACGGGACGACCTTCGTGCCGCTCGGCACTCTCCAGAAGATCTTCAAGAAAGAGCATATGTTGACGACGATCGGGGTCAAGCTGAAAAAGGACGCCAATGCCGACAAGATCGAGAAGGCGCTCTACAAGCTTCCGGGCGTCCAGGTGGTGAGCCTGGCCGAGGTGAAGCAGACGATCCTGTCGCTCGTGTCCACGGCCAAGGTGCTGGTCGTTTCGATCGCGATCATTGCGATCCTGATCGCCATGGTCGGGGTCATCAACACGATCCTGATGTCGGTCCATGAACGGTTCCAGGAGATCGGCATTCTGAAGACCATCGGCGCCATGCCGGGCGACATATTCCAGATCATCTGGATCGAGACCCTGCTCATCTGTACGTCGGGGGGCATTCTCGGCGTGCTCCTGGCACTGCTGCTTTCGGGCGTCACGGAGCTGGTGTTCCGGCACCTGCTGACCTTCGCGCCGAACGGCGGACTGGTGGAGATCAACGCGCGCCTCGCGTTCCTGACGCTCGGGGCGGTACTGGTCATGGGAATATTCAGCGGGCTCTATCCTGCCTGGAAGGCCGGCAGGATCAGGCCGCTCGAAGCGATACGGAGCGAGGTGGGCGGATGACACAGCACGAAGTTGCTATGGAAGCTGCCGGCCTGAGCAAGGTCTATCACCGGGGCAACGAGGAGATCACCGCAGTACACAACGTGTCCCTGCAGATCAGACGGGGGGAATTCGTCTCCATCATCGGGCCGTCGGGGTCCGGCAAGACCACGCTCGTGAATCTTCTGGGGTGCCTCGATAATCCGTCCGCGGGCGAGTTGAAGCTCGCCGGACGCACGATCTTCAGCAATGACGCCCCCCGGCTGTCCGAGAAGAAACTGACGGAGATCAGACGAGAGGTGTTCGGGTATATCTTCCAGAGCTTCTACCTGGTCCCGACCCTGACGGTGATCGAAAACATCATGCTGCCTTTGACCTTCTACCGGAAGGCGGAGGCCGGCGAGGACGTGTCCGGATACCTCAAGATGCTCGGGATCGATCACCGGAAGGACCACCTTCCCGGCCAGATCTCCGGGGGCGAGATGCAGCGGGTGGCGATCGCGCGGGCGCTGGTGAACAGGCCGGAGATCCTTATGGCCGACGAACCCACGGGCAATCTCGATTCGAAACGGTCGACGGAGATCGTCCGGCTCCTGGAGGAGATCAACGCGGAAGTCGGCCTGACCATCCTGATGGTCACGCACAACGGGGAACTGGCCAAGCAGGCGGACCGCGTGCTGGAGATGCGGGACGGGCAGATCGTCTCCGCCCCAATGGAGGCGGTATGAAAACTCCTCAAAAAAATAGAATTCGTGTGATCCTGCTGCTTTTCGCAGCCACGGTCCTCTTGGGGGGCCTCGTGTCGATCAATGCCTGCCGGATGTCCCCATTCGGATTCACCGGTCTTTCCGGGATCATCATCGCCCCTGCGAATCCTGTTATGGCGGGAGGCACCCAGCTGCAACTCTCGGCTACCGGGGTGTATTCAAATTCCACGACAACGGAAGATCTCACGAACTACGCTACGTGGGTTGTGTCGGATCCTGCGGTGACCGTCTCCGCATCGGGACTCGTAACGGCGCCCGCGGTCTCTGCGCCGCTTACCTGTGTCATTACGGCATTAGGTCCGGATAGGGCCGTCGGCAGTGTGCAACTGACCATCAAGAACGCCCAGCTGACCGGCATCGCCGTGTCTCCTCCGAGCGCCGATCTCGACGGCGGGACCGCGGCCGACCTGATCGCCACGGGGACGTTCATCAGCAGCGGTGAGACGTTTACGCAGAATATCAGCTCCACGGCCACGTGGACCACTTCCGATGAGGCCGTTGCGACCGTTGACGCCGGGAAGGTCGTTGGCGTCAGCGGAGGGACCGCGACGGTCTCCGCCTCGTGGCAAAGCATCCTATCGAACGAAGCTACGATAAACGTTTCCGGCACGCGGCTCGTGTCACTTGATATCACGCCGAAGGACATCACGATCCAGCGGATGGCCGCGGCGTTTTACACCTGCACCGGATATTTCGACGACGGCTCGACGAAGGACCTTACCAAGGAGGTGACCTGGACCTCTTCGAATGTCTTGACCGCGCGGATCGGATCGTACAGTAATACCGGGGGAGGGATGACCATCATTACGATCCATGTCCCGGGGACGGTAACGATCACGGCAACCCTGGGAAGCATCTCGGCGACCACGACGTTGACCGCGTCTGCCTTGGCGCCCTATTAGGACCTCACCGCAGGTCGTACTGCATGCATTCACCGCTCAGATATGCGCCATCTCTCTTTGGGAAGCGCAGACCGATCCAGCTCACCTTCTTCCTGACCCGGCGCTGCAATGCGCACTGCCCCTACTGTTTCTCGCTCCGGGGCAACGA
>JBJKRX010000091.1:0-35119 GCA_046704425.1 Nitrospirota bacterium | reverse complement strand
GCTTATAGGCTGGCTTGAGTCGCTGTAAGGAACAACCGTTATGTGAAGTGAAATGCTTGAGAACGATTGTGATTCCAGTGCTTCCGGCATTTACTTCACATAACGGGGAACTTCACATAATAGGTGTAGCTTACATTGGATGCTAGAATTTTTTGAAATACCACCTCCTACGAATCCCCTCTTATTCTCCCCCCTCTGACCGCTTTCGCCAGGGGCACCGCGGGATCATCCGCGGGACCTGCTGCATGTACGCACGATACTGGTCGCCGAAGTGCCGCAGGAACCGCCGTTCCTCGATGAACATGCCGAAGAGGAAATAGCAGTCCGCCAGGACCGAGATCGTGATCCCCTTTGCCGTGAGCACGGGGTGCAAGGTGAAGATGACGATCCCCGCCACGTAAAGGGGATGCCGCACGATGCCGTAGACACCGTCGGTGACGAGGCCTTTGTCCGTCATCCCCTCCCAATTTCCGGCGACCTCCCCCCGCCAAAGATACCGAAGCACCTGCGTCCACCCCATGAACTCCCCCACGTCGAGGTAGCGGAAGGCAAGCCCCCCGAACACGAAGGCCGCGAGCTGCGCGGCGTGCATGGGCACGCGAAGCCACAGGGGCGCGGTCCAGAAGTGTTCGTCGGGCACCCGGCTGATCAGCCAGAGGGCAGCGCCTGCAGTGATCGTACTGACGAGGGTATAGAGGGCGCGATAGAAGACGCGCAGGAACAGGTCGCCGAAGCGGTCCCGGCACCAGCCTTTGAAGGCTTCCGATACGGTGACGCTGTGGATGAGGCCGAAGACGAGACAGATGAGCACGACATGGATCACGGGAAGGCCTTGCACGGATTCACTTCCCCGCGAGCAGCGCGCCCGCGGCATACTGGACGGCCGCCAGGCGGTCGTAGGCAGCAACGCGGGCATCGGCGTTGCGGAACTGATCGAGCAGGTAGGGGCTGTCGAAGGAAAGCAGAACGGAGATCCCGCCTGACGCGCGGACCTCGGCAAGCAGCCGCTCGGCCGTGGCGCGGAGGCGATCGGTCAGGCCCGAGCTGCCCTTTGCGGCCACGACCCGGGAAAAGAACGCCAGGATCGTGTACTCGCTGGCCCGGATGCCGTCAAACACGAAGGATTCGGGAATCTCCGAATCGGGGGTGAGGACCACCACCGAGCAGTTGCTGAATTGTTCGCGCATGGCATGAATGAAGGCGTTGCCCGAGTCGGTGTTGTTGTCGTCGTCCAGGATGAAGCACGAAATACCGCTTTGGGTCGTGAGGGGGAGCACCTGCCGGGGATCGGACAGGACCCGGGGCGCCTTGCGCGCGATCGCGTCCGCCAGCCGCGCGTGCTTCCGGTAGTCGATGGGGGCAGGTTCCTTCTTCCGGGCATCGAACAGGCCGAGCCGTTTCTTTGCGGCCCGGATCCGCTCAACCGATTCCGCGATGCGCCTGCGGGTCAGCCTGCCCTGCTCCACTGCAGCGACGACGGCGTCGATCGTCGCACGCGCATCGGCCGGGTGCAGCAGGTTGTCGATCCCCGCCTGCACGGCCTGCACGGCAATCTCGTCGGCGGTAAAGGAATGGGTCAACGCCCCCATGTCGAGGGCGTCCGATACGATCAAGCCGTCGAAGGCCATGCCTTCGCGCAGCAGGGCCGTGACGGCCTTCTGCGAGAACGTCACCGGATGTTCGGGGTCGAGCGCGGGAACGAGCAGGTGCGCGATCATGATCATACCCACGCCGTCCTGTACGGCCTCGCGGAAGGGCGGCAGCTCGACGCGGTTCAGCCGCTGCCGGTCCGCGCGGATCACGGGCAGGACCACGTGCGAATCCTGGTCCGTATCGCCGTGTCCCGGGAAATGCTTGGCACAGGCCAACACGTCGATCCGTCCCCGCCCGGAGGGCTTCTGGAGCCGCGCAATGTACCGCGTCCCGAACCAGGCGACCGTTCCGGGATCGTCACCGAAGGCGCGGGTGCAAATGATGGGATTCTGGGGATTGTTGTTCACGTCCACGACGGGGGAGAAGACCACGTGGATGCCCGCAGCGCGCGTCTCACTGCGTACGGCATCGAGCATGCGGTCGAGCAGGGCCCCGTCCTTGGGTGAACGGCGGTTGATCGCCGAGGCGACCGCGCGCTGGCTCGGGAAGCGCGTCGCACCGACGAGTTGCTGCCCGAGGCCCCGCTCCACATCCGATGCGATCAAAAGCGGGATCGCGGCGTTTTGCTGCAATTCCTGCAAACGGCGTGGGGTCTTTTCCACGCTGCCGCCGAACAGGATGAACCCGCCCACGCCCTCTTCGACGAGCGCGCTGGCATTGCGAAAGATCTGCGGGTCCTCCAGCGCTGCGCCGTCGATCCGCGGCATCACCATCTGCGCAACGTCCTGTTGCAGCGAACGACCGTTCATAGCGGCTATTTTCACTTTTTCTCCCCGGCATTGCAAGTCTTTTTTCCTCCGGTTTCTTCACTCCACTCCCGACGCATGCCTGATGCATGCCGCTCGACGGAATTCCCTTTCCCGCTTCCCTCCTCGCTGACGCCGTGGTATAGTGTACCCCGATTTTCAGGAACGCCCGTTGTTCCGGAGGGAGCTGAACCGTGACGAAACCCGTACCGTTCCCCGACGACGTCTATCGGACCGAACCCCGACGCGTCGCCCTTGCGGCCCGCCTCCTGCCGTCGCTCCGTTTCTACACCCGCATCGTCGGGATCGTGGTGCGGGCGAGCAGGAAGGCGAAGCGCGGCCGCTACGACACCGCGGCCTGGTGCACCAGCAGCCTGGAGACGATCCGCGCCCTGGAAGAGGTCGGCGGGACCATCGCAATCAGCGGCATCGACCGCATCCGGGGCCTGGACGGTCCCGCTGTCTTCATCGCGAACCACATGAGCACGCTCGAGACCTTCGCCCTGCCCGTCATCATCGCGTCCGTACGCGAGGCGACGTTCGTCGTGAAACAGAGCCTGGTGGAATACCCCGTCTTCCGGCACGTGATGCGGTCGCGCGACCCCATCACCGTGGGCAGGAAGAACCCGCGCGACGATCTGCAGGCGGTCCTGGAAGGGGGCGCGGCGCGGCTGCGCGCCGGCATCTCGATCGTCATCTTTCCCCAGACCACGCGGAGCGCGGACTTCGCCTACGAGCAGTTCAACAGCATCGGCGTCAAGCTGGCCCGGAAGGCCGGGGTGCCGGTCGTGCCGGTGGCGCTCAAGACCGATGCCTGGGGCGTCGGCCGTCTGCTCAAGGACTTCGGCAGGATCGATCCCGCGCGCACGGCGCATATCGCCTTCGGCGAGCCGCTCCGGATCAGCGGCCGGGGGAACGAGGAGCACGAACGGGTCATCGATTTCATCACGGGAATGCTGCGGGAATGGAAAAAGGAAGACGAAACGGGCCGGCCCGCCTAGCAGGAGGACCGGCCCGCGTCGGAACGTGCATTACTTGATGGAGAGCAGTTCGACCTCGAAGATCAATACGGCATTGGGGCCGATCTGGGGACCGGCGCCCATCGAACCGTAGGCCAGGTCCGCCGGGATGAAGAGCTGCCACTTCGCGCCCACGTGCATGAGCTGCAGCGCCTCGGTCCATCCCTTGATGACGCCGTCCACCCGGAAGGTCGCCGGTTGACCGCGCCTGTAGGAGCTGTCGAACTCCGTCCCGTCGATCAGGGTGCCTTTGTAGTTCACACTCACCGTGTCCGTCGCCTTCGGCGTTCTGCCCTTCCCCTTGACCAGGATCTTATACTGCAGCCCGTCCGGAAGCGTCTTCACGCCCTTTTTCTTCTTGTTCGCCGCGAGGAACGCCGCCCCTTCCTTCAGGTTCTTCGCGCCTTGCTCCTTCCGCACACCTTCCCGCTTCTCCCGGAGTTCCTGCTGCAGCGCCATGATCTGTTCCCGCGCCTCCTCCTCGGTCAGGAGCGTCTTCCCGCCGGCAATGGCGTCCTTGATCCCCTGCGCGAGCATGTCGGGGTTGACCTGGATGTCGTTGTTGCGCAGGTTCTTGCCCATGTTGAGCCCGAGCGCGTAGCTGAGCTTGTCCTTGCGCGTTTTCAGGACCGAATCCTTCGCGCAGGCCGGAACGGCCGCAAGGACGACACAGACGACGATTGCGATGATTCCCATTCTTCGGTTCATTAGGTTCTCCTTCTGCCAGATTGAGGGATAAGATCGTCCGGGATGCGAAGAGGACTCTTCGTCCCGCATCCCGGGCCGGACACAGACTAGCAGCTTTCGCGGCCTTTGTCAATGTCGCGATCGCGCCGTGATCGCGCCGGACCGGCAAGTCCGGTATTGACAATGCGGCGGCGGCTGTTATATATTAAAAGCAGTCATGGCTGCGCTTGCAACCGCATCGCGACGTTTCCTCTGCGCCACGCTCTTCGCGGTCGTTCTGGCTGCCGCGCTGTCCGTCCCGCCTCTGTCTTCCCGCGCTGACGATATCTATCGCTACACCGACGCCAACGGGGTGATCCATTTCAGCAACGTCGGTTTTTCCGCCCCGCACCACGTCCATCGGGTCACGGTGGCGACTCCGCACGCAACGCGCACCCGATCCGGCCGCACGCATACGGTGCAGCCGTCCATGCCGACCTTCGTACGCAATTCCTATTCGGACATGATCGAACGCGCATGCGCCCGCCACGGCGTTGACCCGGCCCTGGTGCACGCGCTCGTCAAGGTGGAATCGAACTTCAATCCCCGTGCCGTATCGCGCAAGGGGGCGCGGGGATTGATGCAGCTCATGCCGGAGACGGCCCATGAGATGCACGTCCGCAATTCCTTCAACCCCGCGGAAAACATCGACGCCGGCGTCCGGTACCTGCGCTCCCTCCTGGACCATTATGAGGGAAACATCCGGCTCGCCCTTGCGGCATACAACTCGGGCGTGTCGGCCGTCCAGCGTTGGGGCACGATCCCTCCCTTCCCCGAGACCAAGCAGTACGTGCGGAAGATCATGAACCTCTACCACGGGACCGGCCAGTTCTTCACGCCCCGCTACACCGTCTATATGCGCACTGACGCGGAGGGCGACATCCTGCTGACCGACGATCCGTCGGGCCGCACGGCCGCCGAGCTGTCGCGCAGCGCGCGAAACACCCTTTAGCATCCCGCCTCACGGAACGACGGTCATCCTGCCCGCTTCGCCTTCCCCCAGCTCGCCGATCACCGCGGCGGTCGCCACGCCCCGCGCCGCAAGGTCCGCAAGCAGCCCGTCAAGCGCCGCAGCCGGAACGGCGATCAAGAGTCCGCCCGAGGTCTGGGCGTCCGCAAGCATCAACTGCTGCTCTTCCGTGATCCCCTCCGTCCAGGTCGTCCAGTCGTTCACGTAGCGGAGGTTCGTGCGGGTTCCTCCCGGAACGCGCACCTGCGCCAGGGCGGCAATACCGGGAAGGAACGGCACCGCGTGCAGGGAAAGCCGGGCGGTCACGCCGCTCCGGAACGCCAGCTCGTGCAGGTGGCCGAGCAGGCCGAACCCCGTGACGTCCGTTGCGCCCCGGACACCGGCCGCTCCCATCGCCTCCGCGGCAGCCCGGTTCAGGGTCTTCATGCTCGCTGCAGCCGCAGCGATGACCTCTGCCGGGGCCCGCCCTTCCTTGACGGCGGTCGCGACGACGCCGGTACCGAGCGGCTTGGTCAGCACGAGCCGGTCCCCGGGCCGGCCGCCGCTCTTGAGCACGAGTTGCCGGGGATCGATGACGCCGGTCACCGCCATGCCGTACTTCGGCTCCCGGTCGTCGATGGAGTGACCGCCGATCACGCTGACGCCTGCTTCCGCCGCCTTCTCCAGGCCGCCGCGCATGATCTCCGCGAGCACGTCGAGCGGCCCGTCCTTCGGATAGGCCACGAGGTTCAGCGCGGTGATCGGCCGTGCGCCCATGGCGTAGACATCGGACAGGGCGTTGGTTGCGGCGATGGCGCCGAAGTCGTAGGGATCGTCCACGACGGGCGTGAAGAAATCCGCGGTCTGCACGAGGGCGAGATCGTCCGTCAGCCGATAGACGCCGGCATCATCCTCGGTGCCCACGAGCACGCGCGAATCCGTCGCCTTCGGCAGGGTTGCCAGTATCTGGTCCAGCACCTGTGGACCCAGTTTGCACGCTCAGCCGGATCCGTGGCTCAGCGTGGTCAGCCGGGGCCGCGCGCGGTCCTGAGATTCGTCCGCCATAGCGTCACCTCCTTACCAAAAACTTCTGCACAATACAGCACGGGGTGCAGGGAGTCAACGACAAAGAGGGGCAATATGAAAGAAGCGATGCGGGATCGTCTGCGCGCAGAGTCGCATTGACCTTCCCGCCGCGACCGTGTACACTGGTGCTGCCGCAATTACGGCAAGGGAACGGACGACCATGGCAAAGGCCTGTTTCATCGGCATCGACCAGGGAAGCAGCGCGACCAAGACGCTGGCAGTGGACGGCGCGGGACAGGTCCTCACGGTGAGCCGACGGAAACTCGGCCCGCCCTTCCGGGACCACGATCACGTCGAACAGGACCCTGGGGAGATCGTGCAGTCGATCCGGGAATCGCTTCGTGAGACGATCGGGTATGCGCAATCCGCGGGTTTCACGGTCCAAGGCGCGGGACTTTCCTGCCAGCGCTCGTCCTGCCTCGTCTGGGACCAAGAGACCGGCAAGCCGCTCTCGCCGGTCCTGAGCTGGCGCGATCTGCGGGGCGCAGCGCTCGTCCGCGGCCTCGCACCCGAGGGGCCGCGGGTGTTCGCGCGGACCGGCCTGCCGCTCACGCCCTATTATTCCGCCGCAAAGTTCCGTTGGCTCCGGGAGAACGTTCCGGCTGCGGAACCCTCCCCTGCGGTCTTCGGCACGCTCAGCAGCTTCCAGGTGCGTATGCTCACCGGAGCGCACCAGGACCGCATCGATCATGCCAACGCGCAGCGCACGCAGCTCCTGAACGTCCGTACGCTCGCCTGGGATCCCGAACAGCTTGCGCTCTTCGGCCTGTCCGGCGTTACGCTGCCCGCCCCGACGCCGACCTGTACCGAATTCGGCGAGATCGTTCTTCTGCGGCCGCACATCCCGCTCCTGGCCTGCACCGGAGACCAGCAGGCCGCGCTCTTCGGGCTCGGGGTCCTGGAACCGGGTGATGGGGGCATCAACTACGGGACCGGCGGGTTCCTGCTGGCCCCGACGGGCAACGACCCGCCGGACGTCCCGGGGCTCATGCGGTCGGTGTTTTTCACGACTCCATGTTCCCGCTCCGACGCGATCGAAGGCAGCGTGAACGCCGTGGGCGACGCACTTGCCTGGCTCCGGGACCGATTCGGTTTCTTCTCCGACCTTACGACCGTGGACGCCCTCTGCAGCCAAGCACAGGGGGACGCGGTGGCGTTCCTCGGCCTGAACGGCATCGGCGCTCCTTACTGGGAAGAAGACTGCTCGACCGCCTTCGCCGGGCTTTCCGCGGAGAGCGGACCAGCGGAGATCGTGCGGGCCGTGGTCGAGGGGATCGCCTTCTTCCTGCGGGACATCGCGGACCGGATCGCGGCCGCAGGCCTCGCCCCTGCCCGTTACACGGTCTCGGGCGGGCTTGCGAACCTGAAGGCCCTCGTCCGGGCCCAGGCGAACATCCTCGGCCGGGAGCTGCGGATCAGCAGCGAGCAGGAGGCGTCTGCGCTCGGCGCTGCGTTCCTGGCGGGCATGCAGTACGGCGCCTGGACCCCGGCTACCCTGCGGGCGATGACACGGCACAACGAGATCGTCATGCCGCAGGCAGACCCGGGCCTGGAGCGGCGGCATCGCCGCTGGAGAACGCTCCATCAGGCCGTGCGGGAACTGGACGCCCAATGACCTGCGAATGGTCTGGACAGGCGCATGCATCCGGGCTATACTTCACTTCGGGAGCGAATGGATGAACCTGCTGCATGCATTTTTCCTGAGCCTCATCCCGATCATGGTCGCGCTGGACGCGCCGGGGACCCTGCCGCTCTTCGTGGGCATGACCGAAGACATGACGCACGAGGAACGCAAACGCGTCATCCGGCAGTCCATCGGCACCGCCTTTCTCGTGACCGTCGGCTTCGTCTTCGTCGGTCGGGCGATCTTCAACGCCCTCGGGATCCTGGTGGAGGACTTCCTGATCGCCGGCGGCATCGTGCTCCTGGTCATCGCGGTGAACGACATTGTCCGGGCCGGGGAGCGGAAGATGCCGCGGAGCGCGGAGTTCGGCGTAGTGCCGCTCGGGACGCCGCTCATCGCCGGTCCCGCGATGATCACGACCGCCCTCGTCCTGGTCTCGACCCACGGCTACGTGCCCGTGCTCCTGTCGCTCGTCGTGAACCTGCTGCTCGCCTGGACGATCTTCTCCCAGGCGGAGCGGATCATCACGCTCATCGGGATTAGCGGCTCCCGGGCCTTCGCCAAGGTGGTGTCCCTGATCCTCGCCGCCTTTGCCGTCAAGCTGATCCGGAGCGGGATCGTGGTCTTCCTGAAAGGGTAAGGGAAATGACGAACACAGAAACGCGATCAGCAGAGGACGCCGCACAAGAGCGGGAAACGCGCGGCATGCGGGACCGGCGGGTGCACATGGCCAATGAACGCACCTTCCTGGCGTGGGTGCGCACGAGCATCGCCATCATGGCCTTCGGGTTCGTGGTCGAGAAGTTCTCGCTCTTCGTCCGCCAGATGGCGAGCTTTCTCGGGAAAGAGTCCGTCCTGCCCGCACCGGGCTGGGCGCCGGTCGTCGGCGTCCTGCTCGTGGGGCTCGGGGTGGTCATCGGCGTGCTCGCCTTCCTCCGGTACAAGCACGTGGAGCGCCAGATCGAGACCGACACCTATCAGCCGACTCCCCTTTTGAGCGGCCTGCTCTTCCTGGCGGTCTTTGCGACCGGCATCTTCCTGATCCTCTATCTCATCCACAGCATGTAGCCGCGGCGATCAGCGCAGGTACCCCTCGATCATGAGGTCTGCGCCCACGAAGCGGCAGGTCAGGTCGCGGAGCCGCACGGCCTGGCTGAGGCGCTTGGGTGAAGCGCCGCCCACCGCGCAGAGCGAGTCGCGTCCGGTCATAAAGAGCGGCGCAGTGAACACCACGGCCTTGTCCGCTACGCCCGTGCGGAGCGCCGCGGCGTGCACCTCGGCCCCGCCCTCGACCAGCACGGACATGACGTCCCGCTTCCCGAGCTTTTGGAGAAGGTCTTTCAGGTCCACGCGGCCTGCTGCGGCCCTGACCGATACCACCTCCACGCCGGCGTCCTGCAGTTGCCGCCGCTTGCGGTCCGGGGCGGTCCGGAGCGTCGCGACGATCGTCCGGGCCGCAGAGCGCTCCGTCACGACCCGCGCACGGAGCGGAATGCGCAAACGGCTGTCCAGGATCACCCGCAGGGGATCGCGACCGCCCGGGATGCGCGCGGTCAGCGCGGGATCGTCCGCCAGGACCGTATTGATCCCCACGAGGATCGCATCGTTCGCGCTCCGCAGGCGATGTCCCTCCTGCCGCGCTTCTTCCCCCGTGATCCACTGCGACTCCCCCGAGGCCGTCGCGATCTTCCCGTCCAGGGTCTGGGCGATCTTGAGCGTCACGAAAGGCAGGCCGGTCGTGACGTGCTTGACGAATGCCTCGTTCAGCCTGGCCGCCTCGTCCCCCAGCACGCCGGATTGGACCGCGATGCCGGAGCGGGCGATGGCCCGGAGGCCGCGGCCCGAGACGCGCGGATTGGGATCGATCATGCCGACGACGACCCGCTTGACGCCGCTGTGGATCACGAGCGGGGTACAGGGAGGCGTGCGCTTGTCCGTATGCGAACAGGGTTCGAGGGTCACGTAGAGCACGGCGCCCTTTGCCGCAGGGCCCGCCTGGCCGAGGGCGATGACCTCGGCATGGGGCTCCCCGGCCCTGCGATGGAACCCCCGGCCGATCACGACGCCGTCCTTCACGACCACGGCGCCCACCAGGGGGTTCGGACTTGTCCTCCCCGTTGCACGCATGGCGAGGCGGAGCGCCATGCGCATATATTTTTCGTCGGAAACGTCCATTGCCTTTCGCCTGCGGTATGCAGGTAGGGGGAAATATAGCAGATATGCCCCTGCGGAGCAACTTCTCTTTTTTGTCCTCCCGGAAACGCATCATACAAAAGACGCATCTCTTCCTCTCCTTTACATTTTCTGTTTCCGGTGCCATACTTAACCATAAGCAAATGCGGGGAGGCGCCGTAGGGTGCGAATGCGGAGGTACAACTATGATCATCGAAATGCGACAGAGAGCAAGAATCCCCGTTCCGGAGAGCAGGAGCTTCTCCCTGGGCTTGATAAGCTTCAAACGGCTGGACTGGAACGATCTTGTCGCGAACCTGGTAGACCGAAGCGAGCAGGGTGTGGGGATCGAGGCGAACGGACCGGTTGAACCGGGTTTCGTCTGGTTCGACGAAAGAGTGGACGGGGCCAAAGGCGGCCTGCTCCTGTGGAGTAAACGGATCGGTCCGAAATACCGGGGAGGGATCAGGTTCATATCGCTGTCTCCGGAGGAAGAGGACCGGGTGCAACGAAAGCTCCGGAACGCAGGCGTACAGAGGGATCCCACCGACGTGGTGGATGCGCTGCTCAATTCCATCCGGAAAAGCGGAGAAGACCCTAGCTGGCAGGGCCGCGGAAAAGCGTAATGCACTAGCGCAGGGATGCTGCACCAGGCTGCGCGGCTGCATGCGGAGGAGCGCCTCTCGCGTACCCGCTGCTCCTCTCTCGCGGGAGGCTCAAGACTGTTTTTCGCATTTTGTCTGCTCCCCGGCCCCGCGCCGCCGTTCCGTCACGTCCCGGAGGATCAGCACGAGGCTTTGTACGACGCCGTGGGCGTCCTTCACGGGGTGAAGGGTCCAGTCCCAGTAGGTCGTACCCCCCTCCAGGTGACCGGCGGAAGGAAAGGGACGCTCGTACGCTGCGTAGGGTTCTCCGGTTTCCACCACGGACCGGAAAATGGCCTCGTTCTCCGCGTTCGGAGAGAGCGCGAAGCAGTTCCTGCCCGGGAAGAATTCCGGGGGCCGGCCGTTCGCTTCGGCGTAGGACCGGTTGACCCGGACGAAGGTAAAGTTCCGGTCGAAGGTGGCGATCAGGATCCCGCCGAGCGAAAAGACCTGTTCCAGCAGTTCATTGGTGTGACGCATCTCATCCTCGGCGCGTTTGCGTTGCGTAATGTCGGCGATGATCGCCATCCGGCCGCTCACCTTTCCGTCGGCGCCGTACAGAAGCGCGGTGGAGATCTCTACGTCCACCAGCGTGCCGTCCTTCTTCCTTCGTTGCGTTTCCCGGTTCACGAGCACCACCCCGGGCATCACCTCTTCCGCGCCCCCGTTGAATGCATCCGTCCGGTCCTCCGGCACGATGGGGATCGGTCCGCCCAGGACCTCCTCCTCGCTCCACCCGAATATGCGTTCGGCCGCCGGGTTCCACATCCGGACGTTCCGGTCGGCGTCGAGCAGCACGATCGCGAGCGGCGTGGCCTGGAAGAGCGTCCGGAGCATGCGGGTGCTCTCGCTCAGCGCCTCTTCGGCCTTTTTCGCCTCCGTTACGTCCTCGACCGTACAGAGCATGCCGTCGTAGACGCCGTCGCTGATCCGCGGGATGATCCAGCCCGACTGGCGGCACGCTTCCCCTGCCAAGGTCTCGACATGCAGGGCCCGGTAGGACAGCGGCTGCAGCGACCGTTTCGCCTGTTCGTACAACGGGCCGAAAGCCTGGAGCGTAGCATCCGGAAGATCGGCAAGTACGCGCAGATTGACCAGCCGGTGCGTGGGGACCCCCGCGATCGCACCCATGCCGCGGTTCGCGTAGAAGATGACATCGTCGCGATTCGCGACCCAGACGCCGGTCATGATGTTCTCGGCGATGCTTTCGAAGAACTCGCGCAGCCGTTGATTCTCGCGCGCGGCCCGTTCCCGCTCCGTGACGTCCCGATCGATCCCCCGAAACCCGGTGACGCGGCCCGCGCGGTCGAAGACGGGCAAGGCACTGCTTTCCAGGACGACGGCCCGGCCGTCTGCGCGGATGCGGGTGTTCTCGACCAGGGTGAGGGGCCTCCCTGCCCGGACGGCGTCTGCAAAGAGCTGGGAGAAGCGGTCCCGCTCTCCTGCCGGCAGGGAGGCGAACAGCGTCGTGCCCGTCAGTTCCCCGGGAGTCGATCCCAGCGTCTCAACGACCCGGGGGCTCACGTAGGTATAGACGCCCTCGGCGTCGGTCTCCCAGACCACGTCGGCCGATGCCTCGACAAGACACCGGAAGCGTTCCTCGCTCCTGCGCAGCGACTCTTCCTGCCGGAGGCGCAGCAGCAGATCTTTTCGGGTTTTGAACGAAATGAACCCGATGCCGCCCAAGCCCGTAAGCCAGATCAGGCCGTGCGTCAGCAGCATGTCATGCCGCACCGTTCGCTCGTTCGCCAGGTAGGACGCGAGCGGCAGGGTGACGCTCACCCCGCCCCGGACGTCCCCTTCCTTGTAGCCCTGCGCCGCGTGGCACTTGAGGCAGCCCCGCGTGACGATCATGGGCCGCATCAGGCGCAGGACGCGCTGACCGTCCATGACCGTCGCCTCCATCACCTCCCCCGCGCCCTGTGCGAAGGCTCGGAGCGCGCTTCGCTCCCAGGCATCGGGGGCGTTGGCCGGATTGATCGGCCGCAGGCTGGTGATATGCCCCCGGACGCCGTAGTCCTGCTCGTAGTCGGTCATCAGCTGACGCAGGGCATAGGCGGGATTCATCAGGGTGAGCCGCTTGCCCGAGGGGAGGATGATCTCCCGGTCCGGAACATGGCGGAGGAAAGGATTCGGCGGTGTGTCCGCGGTCTCCGGCACGTAGACGCCGCCGTGCTTCGTGACCCAGAAACGGAATGCCTGGTCCTTGTTGAACGTGATGAGTGCGCCGGTCCTGGCGCGCAGCAGGGTCTCGCGGCGCTGATCGACGGTATACCAGGCAAGCGATCCGGCGACGAGCAGGGTCCAGCCCATGACCACGAAGAGCGCGAAGCGATAGATCGTCCTGATGTCGAAGGAGGACCGGGAGGCGTTCATTGCAGAACCTCCTGGGGCGGGATGCATGCGGAGCGGCGCACGGCCGCCGGATATGTCCGGTTCACTTCAATGATAGCAGATTTTCGGACGACCAAAGACTGCGGAAAATCAGCGGTTGACAGCCTTCGGGAGAGTATGGTATTTCTCACGAGACAAAGCAACTGGCAAGCAGCGGAGTTATAAAGAGGGAACCGCAGAGCACAGGCAGTCTCTGAACTCTCCGGGAACCTCCGAGCCGAGCGTAGCACCGTTTCCCCGGCTATCTGCGTCTTGCCATCACCCCAGGAGCCCCATGCCGCCGCTCATCACGCACAAAACCGTTGCCCTCCCCCTTCCGGCACCGGATGACCGCAGGGCGCACGACCGCCGCATCGCCGATGCATTGGGGCTGGATACGCTCGTTGTCCCCCTCTCGGTCCTGCGCCGCCTCCCGCAATTCTTTCGGGAGGCGCGGCCCTTTTCCTGCGTGATCGCACGCGCATCGGGACCGCCCGGGCTGATCGACGTGGGAGCAAAGCGTTCCTACTCCCTCGCACTCGACCTCGGAACGACCAACCTCGCCGGACTCCTGTACGACAACGACACCGGGCAGGACGTGGCGACGCTGGTCGTAGAGAACCCTCAGCGCGCCCTCGGAAGCGACGTCCTGACCCGCATGCATCATGCCATGGGGGGACGGGACGATGAGGCGCATCGCCTGTTGCGGGACGGCGTGAACGAACTCATCGCAGGGCTCTGTCAATCAGCCGGGGCCGACCCGGTCGAGATCCATGCCGTATCCGGAGCCGGGAACACGGTCATGACCCACTTCTTCCTCGGCCTGGATACGGGAACGATCCCGGTCGATCCCTTCGTCCCCGTCTCCGCTACGCCGGGGTTCCTTCCTGCAGCGGAGATCGGCCTCGCGGTGAATCCCGAGGCCGTGCTCTACCTCTTCCCGAACGCCGGCAGTTATGTGGGAGGCGACATCCTCGCGGGGATCATGGCTGCGGGCATGGCAGGAACGGACGCCCTGTCGATCCTGATCGACGTGGGCACGAACGCAGAGATCGTCCTCGGAAACCGCGACTGGATGATCGTGGGCGCAGGGGCTGCGGGACCGGCCCTGGAGGAAGGCATCGTCGGGATCGGCAGACGGGCGGACAAAGGGATCGTCTACGACGTGAAGATCGAAAACGGCCGGATCGTCTGCAAGACCTTCGACGATGCGCCTGCCCGCGGCATCTGCGGCTCCGGCATGATCAGCCTCGTCTATGAGCTCTACCGCGCGGGCATGCTCGATCAGGGCGGGACCCTTATTGACGGCGGGCACGTTGCGACCCTTGCGGGAGAGAAGGCGTTCCTCTTGTCCTGCGGCGGGGACGCCCCGCTTCCCGTCACGCAGGCGGAGCTGCGCGGATTCCTCAAATCCAAGGCGGCCATGTTCACGCTTCTCCTGGTGCTCACGCGCGCCGTGGGGGTCTCCTTCGGAGACATCGCGCGGGTATACGTTGCGGGCGCGCTCGGAACGGGCATCGACCCGGAAAAGGCCGCGGGCATCGGCATGCTCCCGGCCTGGCCCCCGTCGATCCTCGCGCCGCTCGGCAATACGTCGCTTGCCGGCGCCCGCATGCTCCTCGCTGATGCAGCCCTACCCGTTGCCGTAAACGCCCTGCAGGAAAAGATCACCTACAAGCACATGCATGACGACCCGGAATTCATGCGGGAGTTTCTCGGGGCCGTCTTCATCCCGCACACGAACCCGGACCTCCTCCGCACAGGGCGTTCATAAAAAAAGCGGGACGCTGATTCCGTCCCGCTTCCGATAAAGAGCGCCGACCTCCGCCGACCACCCTGCTCATGCGGCCTTCAGATGCCGGTCCCGCTCTTCGATGTATGCTTCCTTCCCTGCGTCGAAGGCGCTCTTGACCGCCGACCTGCTCTCGTCGTACACGTCCCGCGCCTTCTCGACCGCCGAGACGACGCGCCCTTCCGTCGTGACGGCGATGTCCTTGATATCCTTCCGCAGTTCCTGGCCTTTTTTCGGCGCCAGGAGGAGGGCAGCCCCTGCGCCGACGATGCCGCCGACGAGGAACGAGGCTAGCAGTGAGCCCGTCCTGTTCTCATGTTTGATCTCCTCCGTCATGCTGATCACCCCTTCCTGCATTGAGATTTCTTGCCAGGGTTGCAAACCCCGTCCGAAAGCCGGCCCTGACTCCGGCCATATTGGCCTCAACGGTATCTTCCACCTCTTCCTTTGCACGGCCGTACAGCGCCCGCAGGCCTGCTTCGATCTGCGCTGCGGTCTCCGTGACCTGCCGAATGTTTTCGACGACCGCCTTCGCGTCGTCCGTAAGCTGCCGCGTATTTTCGAGCGTGGCATGCAACTCCGCGAGCGCCTTCCGGACATCGGTGCCGAGCATACGCCGCATCTCGTCGCCCGTACGCTTCAGGCTCAGCAGGGAATAAATGGAAAAGCCCGCATACACTATGAATGCGATAACCCCTGCGCCGAGAATGATATCGTGCATGCGCCCTCCTTTAGTTCAATTATATCACGCAGGGGGACCGGTCCCGGATTGCTTGCTGCGAAGAACCATCGCGTAATCAGATAAAGCATGCTAAAGTAGCAGCCGCCCGGACGGGTCCCTTGTTTTTTCCCCTTTTCCATGGTATTTTTCTGACGTTACCGGACGAAACGATTCGAAAGGAAGTTGTGGTGAAAAAAAAGAAGACCGGCCCGGCCGGCCTTGCGATGCGGCTGCAATATCCCGCAGAGGAAAAACGGATCCCCTGGCTGGCGCAGCTCCTGGACGCCTATGCGATTATCGACACCGGTGTGGCGATCGGCATACGGAACGAGGAGAAGCGGGAAAAAAAGAAGCTCGCCTGCACAAAGGGCTGCGGCAATTGCTGCGTTTCTCAGAAGGACCTGCCCCTCTACCCGCACGAGATCGTGGGCATCTACTGGTTCGTTGCGGAAAAGATGGATCCTGCCCTCCGGAGCAGGCTGCGAGAAAATCTCGGGCCGGACGCGAAGGACGGCCCCTGCCCGTTCCTTGTCGACGGATCCTGTTCCATCCATCCGCTCCGCCCCGCCGGGTGCAGGCTCTTTAACGTCTTCACCAAGCCCTGCACCCCCGGCGAGGACCCCTACTATACCCGGCGGGACGACGTCCTGGTCCCCCCCCCTGCGTACACGGACCGGGCCTTTGCCGCCGCGCTTCCCTTCTACGCCCTGCCCGAAGCAACGGCCGATCGGGAAGGGTCCGTTCGGATCGTCCGCAGCCAGATCATGAACCTGCGCGAATTCGACTGGCAAAAACTTGCGGCGCTCCTGGACCGCGCCCCCGCAACCGTTCCGGGCTAGGCCCCTTTCCCCGGCGCGGAACGGATCCGCTTCTTCACGTCTCCGAGAAAATCGTCCCTGCCCTCTGCGCTTCGGAAGCAGGCCACGATCTCGTCGCGCATCGTCCGAAACCGCCCATATCCTCCCCCGCGCGCCTGCTCGATCACTCCCCAGTCCCCGTGCTGCAGAAACAGCCCGTAGGCCTCGCGCATCTCCGGAAACAGGGTACGCCGGTACCCTTCCATCAGCGCCACCACGAGGCCGAGGGCGCCGCGGTCCCGGGTCTCGATGATCATCCGATAGGGTCCGTTCGGCGCGGTGTCGGCCAGCAGGTCCTTCACGGCGCGCAGGTAATGCTCCGCCTGCCGGTCGCCTGTTGCGCGGGCAAGCAGGTCCTTCCACTCCGGAACCTCCTCGGCGGCCTCGGCCCGTTCATGGGCAAGCAGAACCTCGGCAAAACGCAGGGCAGCCTGTTCCAGCTTCTGTTCGAAGGTGATGTCGACGATCTGCCGCTGCGGGAAGCCGTAATGCAGAAAGGCGTCCTCCAGGGCGGAAACCCGCCGCACGTTCAGCTCCCCGTGCTTGTACAGAAGCAGCATGACGAGCGGTTCGAGACGCAGGAAGATGCTCTTTTGCTGCTGGAGCGCGGGAGCCGAAAAAAGGTCCCGGACGAGCTCCCTGCCCGACAGGAAGACCCTGAGACCGTCCACCTCCCGCACGGAGTGCAGCTCCGCCAGGAAGAAGGTGGGCTTCAGGTACATGCCGTATCCCGCGCCGTACACCAGCCCGCGATCCGCGAGTGCGTTATTGATCTCCTCCACAGCGAAAGGCGCGAACGTCCGGCCTCCGATACGAAGGTCCCGCAGGTCCCGGCGCTCGAGGTCAGGCCACTTTCCTTCCTTTGCTTCGATCCATGCTCCGATCTCCGCGCGGTCGAGGGAGGCCCAGGGTTTGAGCCCGCGTTCCGAGCGAAAGAGATCGCGATAGCGCATCAGGAGACCGCAGACCGAAAAGTAGCCCCAGTACTGCGCGTCCGAGACGTCGCAGTTGAACTTGATGTCCTGCAGCAATTCCTCGTCCATGAGCCCCTCGCAATGCGGGTCCGGCGGGTCAGGACCCGGGGGTCGGCGGCGCCCCGTCTCCGCGGGTGATGCGCAGTTCCTCGCGCAACAGGGCGAGTTCCTGGGCGAGCTGTTTGGTCCGGTCGGTCAGGTCGGAGATGACCATGGAGAAATGGAGCGTGATCACGAGCAGGAAGAGAAAGGCGATCAGGAAGAGGAACGAGGGCGGATAGTAGATCCCCAGGAGGTGCGCGACGATCTCGAGCAGGGTGCGGGACGAGGCAAGCACCAGGAGCACGGCGCCGGCGATGAGCCACAGGAGCGCATACCGTTCCTTGAGCCTGCCCCGCCGGATGAACTCGACCACCGCAACCAGGATGATCGCGCTGCCGGCCATAGCGGCAATCTTCAGCAGGTCCATGACGTCACCTCGCTTTTTTGAGCAGGTCGATGCCGATCGCCATCAGCACCTTCACCATGTAATAGATCGACCGCACCGGCGTAATGGACGACCGGCCGCCCGTGCGCTCCCGCATCGCCACGGGGGTCTCCGTAACGCGCAGGCCGGCCCGGTGCAGCAGCACCAGGGCCTCCACCTCGGGGTAGTCGTCGGGATAGGAGCGCGAAAAATAGCGGATGACCTCCCGGTTCGCGGCCCGAAACCCCGAGGTGCTGTCCGTCACGGGCATGCCGAGGATCCGGGACAGGACGAACGAGAAGATCCCGATCCCCATACGCCGGAGGAGCGGCGCCCGGTACCCGCCGGGAACGAGGAAGCGCGACCCGATCACGAGGTCCGCGCTGCCCGCAGCGAGCGGCGCGATCAGCTTGGCGATCTCGGCGGCCAAGTGCTGACCGTCGCCGTCGAACTGGATTGCCGCGTCGTATCCGTTCCGTTCGGCGTACAGGAACCCCGCCTGTACGGCGCCCCCGATGCCGAGGTTGTAGGGCAGGTCCAGGACCGGGATGCCCGCTGCCCGCGCAACGCGCGCGGTCCCGTCCCGCGACCCGTCGTTCACGACGACTGCGTCCGCCGCGGATGCGTGTTCCCGGATGTCCCGCAGCACGGCCGGAAGGCTTTCCTCTTCATTGTATGCCGGGATGATGATCAACAGTTTCATGGCTACTCTTTCAGGGCCACTTCGCGCGCCGAGAGCCGGTATGCGCACAGGAGCCGGTACAGCTCCCTGCGGCCGATGCGCCGCAGGGGGGCAAAGGCGCGTCGCAATACGATGATGCCGGGGAGCGCCGCAAGGGACGCCCCCCACGCCTTGCCGAGGATCCAGGCGCCGCGCGCCGCGGAATGCCCTTCCGAAAACCGGCCGCTTGCCCCTTGTCCGGTCAGTGCGCCCACGAGGTGATATGCCAGGCGCACCAGCGTAAAGAAAGGGCTGGCCAGGACGAGTTCGAGAGGAAAGTATTTGAGCAGCACGCGGATGCGGTTCCGTTCGACCAGAAATATTTTAAAAGGCGAATAGGCGGACGAGGAGGCGGAATATTTGTGGTATACTCGCGCGGCGGGGACGAAGACGCAGCGCCATCCCGCGAGCCTGGCGCGCAGGCCCAGGTCCACGTCGTCGGCATAGGCGAAGAACGCCTCGTCGAACAGCCCGATCTCGTCCAGCATGGTTCTGCGGTAGAGGCCGGCGCACCCGCTCGGGAAGAAGGCCTCCCCCGCTTGGTCGTACTGTCCGTGGTCCTGCTCCAGCCTTCCCTTGCCTCGTCCCAAGCCGTCGGGATAGAGCAGGAGGCCCACATTATCGAGGATCTCCGGGTGATCGAACGAAAGGATCTTCGAGGCCCACATCCCGACCGCAGCCGGGCTTGCCGCGACCGCGTTCTCAAGCGCGGAAAGCCAACCCGGGTCCGTCTTCGTGTCGTTGTTGAGGAGGGCGACGAAGGAACCCCGGGAGGCGCGGATCCCCGCGTTGTTGCCGCCCGCATAACCTCGGTTCTCGGCCAGGCGGACGAGCCGCACCTCGGGATAGCGCTCCGCCACATACTCGGCCGAGCCGTCGTCGGATCCGTTGTCCACGACCACGACCTCGGCAGCCGCGAAGGTCTGGGTGCGCAGGGAACCGAGGCAGTCGTCCAGGAGCCTCTTGCCGTTCCAGTTGACGATCACGACCGAGATCAGCGGCTGCGTCACCGGCCATCCTCCCCTTCCCGCTCCCGCGCGCAGCGGCCGGAATCAAGCATCCTCGGCAATACTAATCCAACGCCCCGGTGCCGTCAACGATCTTCGGCCTTTCCCTGTTTCGCCAGGGCGCGATGATCCCGCTCCTTCCGGTAGCGGACAACGGCGCCGTAGAACAGGAAATAAGAGATCACCGCGGCGACGATGCCGACCAGCAACGTCCCGATCACGTAGGACCAGAGAAAGGGACGCAGCATCTGGGTGAAGTTCGAAAGGCTCAGGTTGTTCCAGGCGATCGCCTGGATCCGGATGTGCTCGCCGGTCACCCGGCTGCCGACCCAGACACAAAATCCGTACAGGGGGACCATGGTCCAGGGGTTGTTGAAGAACGAGGCCGTCAGCGTCACGATCTTGCTGACCCGGAAGAGCGATGCCAGAAGGAGACAGGAGACGATGTGCAGCCCGATCGTCGGCGTGAAGGCGATGAATATCCCCAGCGCGAAGGCGAATGCGAGCTTGTGCGGCGTGTCGTTCAGTTGAAAGAGCGCGCGCATGCGCTCCCGGATATATGTATTCATAATCTGCGGTTTTCGGACTGAGATACGTGGTGCCACGTGTGCGAAGTGCTGCGACGCGCGGTTGGCGCCGCGGCCGGATGTTCATCCCCTGCGCCTGCCGCGGCGTTCCCCCCGGCCGGAAAAATGATCGTACCCCGTGCGGGACAAAGACCGTATGCGTCCGCCCTCGGTAAGAAAGAGGCCGCGGCCGCGCGTGACGACCCCGATGGCCGTGGCCGCGATACCCAGGGCGCGCAGCTTCGCGATCCGCGCGGGCGGTGTCGTAAACAGGAGTTCGTACTCCTCACCGCCGGACAGGGCGTAGTGCAGCGCCGGAAAGCGCAGCCGCCCGGCCGCCCGCTGCAGGGAGCGGGAAAGCGGGATGCGGGCCGCGTCGATCACGGCGCCCGTCCCGCTCTCGTCGCAGAGGCGTCCGAGGTCGGACGACAGGCCGTCGCTCACGTCGATCATGGCGTGCGCGCACCCGGCCTGGGCGATCTTCCTGCCCCAGGCCACGCGTGCGATTGGACGCAGGTGTCTCCGCACCAACGCCCCGGCAGCGGACGCGCGGCCGGCCCCGTGCTGCAGCAGTTCCAGTCCCGCTGCCGAGTCGCCAAGCATGCCGGTCACGAAGATCAGGTCTCCCGGCCGCGCATTGCTGCGCGTCACCGGCCGGGCGCCGGACGCCTCGCCCAGCATCGTGACGCAGACGACCAGGCCGTCTGCGGATGCGCAGGTGTCGCCCCCCACGAGGACCGTGTGATGGGGCCGCAGCGCGGCGCGCAGGCCGCGGTAGAACTCGGCGACCTGTTCCGCCGTATGATGGGGCGGGATGCCGAGCGCCACCAGGCAGAACCGCGGCTGGCCTCCCATCGCCGCGACGTCGCTCAGATTGACCGCGGCCGCCTTCCAGCCCAGGGAGCGAAAATCGGTATAGGCGAGATCGAAGTGCACGCCCTCGAGCAGCATGTCCGTGGTCGCAAGCAGCGACGCCGTCCCCGTGGTCCTGAGGACTGCGGCATCGTCCCCCATGCCGACGAGCACTGCGGACGGGTTCTTGCCTGATTGCCGCCGGATCCGGTCGATCAGTCCGAATTCGCCGAGCGTGGAGAGCTTCATGGCCTCTCCCCGGCCGCCCTCACGGGACGGCCCGCGATCTGCCCGCCGTCTTCCTGCGTGCGCCGCGGCGGGGCGCGCGTTTCCGGAGCGCCTCGGCGATCACCTCGTCCATGGTCTTGACGAAGATGAAGTGCATATCCTTCCGGACGTTCTTCGGCACGTCGTCCAGGTCCTTCTCGTTCTGCTTCGGCACGATCATGGTATGGATGCCGGCGCGACGCGCCGCGAGCGTCTTCTCCTTCAACCCCCCGATCGGCAGGACCCGGCCGCGCAGCGTCACCTCGCCGGTCATAGCAATATCCTTGCGCACGGGCGCGCTCGTGAAGACCGACGCGAGCGCGGTCGCCATGGTCACGCCCGCCGAGGGACCGTCCTTGGGGATGGCGCCCGCGGGGACGTGGATGTGCACATCCGTCTTGCTGAAGGTCCCCGGCTTGATGCCCAGCCCGTTCGCCCGGGACCGCACGTAGGTCAGGGCCGCATGGGCCGATTCCTTCATCACGTCCCCCAAATGGCCGGTGAGCGTCAGGTTGCCCTTCCCGCGCATGGTCGTCGCCTCGATGTAGAGCACGTCGCCGCCGGTCTCGGTCCAGGCGAGCCCCGTTACGACGCCGATCTCGTCCCGCTCGCGCTCCACCTCGGGCAGGAACTTGGGCGGACCGAGGTACTTGTGCGTGTTCTGCGGGGTGATCGTGAACAGTCCGGTCTCTCCCTCGGCAACCTTCTTCGCCACCTTGCGGCAGAGGTGGCCGATCTCGCGCTCCAGGTTGCGGACACCCGCCTCGCGGGTGTACTGGCCGACCAGAAGCAGGATGGTCTTGTCCGGGATGACGATGTGCTTCGTCGTGATGCCGTGCTCCGCGAGCTGGCGGGGCACCAGGTAGCTTTTCGCGATGCCGAGCTTCTCCTGCTCCGTGTAGCCCGAGAGCGGGATGATCTCCATGCGGTCCTTGAGCGGGCCGGGGATGGGGTCGGTCATGTTCGCGGTGGTGATGAACATGACGCGAGAGAGATCGAAGGGCATGCCGATATAGTGGTCGCTGAACGAGTTGTTCTGTTCCGGGTCGAGCACCTCGAGCAGGGCTGCCGAGGGGTCCCCGCGAAAGTCCGCGCCGATCTTGTCGATCTCGTCGAGCATGAACACGGGGTTGTTCGACCCCGCGGTCTTGATCCCCTGGATGATCCTGCCGGGCAGGGCGCCGACGTAGGTGCGCCGGTGACCGCGGATCTCGGCCTCGTCGCGCACGCCGCCCAGCGAGATGCGCACGAACTCGCGTCCCAGGGACCGCGCGATGGACTTGCCGAGCGAGGTCTTGCCCACACCCGGCGGACCGACGAAGCAGAGGATCGGCCCCTTCATCTTTTCCTTGAGCTTGCGGACCGAGAGGTATTCGAGGATGCGCTCCTTCACCTTTTCGAGGTCGTAGTGGTCCTCTTCGAGCACGGCGTGCGCCGCCTTGAGATCGAGGTTGTCCGTGGTCGCCTTGCTCCAGGGCAGCTCGACCAGCCACTCGAGGTACGTCCGGGTCATCGAGGCCTCGGCCGCGTCGGGGTGCATGCGTTCCAGCCGCCGGAGCTGTTTCTCCGCCTCCTTGGCGGCCTTCTCCGGCATCTGGGCCGCTGCGATCTTCTCCCGGAGCTCACGGATATCCTCGGAGCGGTCGTCGGTGTCCCCGAGTTCCCGCTGGATCGCCTTGAGCTGCTCGCGCAGGAAGTACTCGCGCTGGGTCTTGTCGATCTCGCCGCGGACGTCCGCCTGGATCTTCTGCTGCATGGACAGGAGCTCGATCTCCTTGCCCAGGACCTCGTTGACCCGCTTGATCCGCTGGAGGGGATCGGTGATCTCCAGGAGCTCCTGCGCCTGCTCCACCTTGAGCCCCATGTTGGCCACGGCAAGATCGGCCAGCTTTCCCGGCTCGTCCACGTTCTCGATGACCACCATGATGTCCGGGAGGATCACCTTGCCGAAGGAGACAAGCTTGTCGATCTGCTCCTTCACGTTGCGCATCAAGGCTTCGATCTCGATGCCCTCCGGGACCGCGGCATCGGGAAAGGTCTTGATCTCGACCTGGTAGTACGGCTCCTTTTGCAGGAATTTGACGGTCTTGGCGCGCTCCACGCCCTGGACGAGGATCTTGATCCTGCCGTCGGGCAGCTTCAGCATCCGCATGATGACCCCGACGGTGCCGACGGCGTAGAGATCGCTCGGGGTCGGGTTCTCCACGTTGATGTCCTTCTGGGACGTCAGGTAGATCATCCGGTTGCCTTCGAGCGCCACCTCGATCGCCTTGATGGACATCTCGCGCCCCACGAACAGCGGCAACACCATGTAGGGGAAGACCACGATGTCCCGGATGGGAAGCAGCGGCAGCTTCCGGGGGATCTCGATCGCCTGCTGCGGCTCTAGGGTCTTCGACTCGCTCTTCGCCAAAATGGCCTCCTCGGAAAATACGCGAGAGACGATGAACGATCGCTCACTCCGTTCGCCGGGACAAGGGAGGGTGCGTTGTTTCTTCCCTCGTCCGTCGTCCTTCGCACGTGTACGTCACAGCTTCAGCTTTTTCAGGTAGCTCCGGAACTCCTCGCCGAACTCGTGGTTCTTGAGGCCGAATTCCACCGTGGCCTTCAGAAATCCGAGCTTATCGCCCGCGTCGTGCCGCACGCCCCGGAACTCGAAAGCGTAGATGGGCTGCCGTTTCATGAGCAGCCGCAGGCCGTCGGTAAGCTGGAGCTCCCCGCCCTTGCCCGGCTTGGTGTGCTCCAGGGCGTCGAAGATCTCCGGGGTGAGGATGTAGCGTCCGATGATCGCCAGGTTGGACGGCGCCTCGCTGGGGTCGGGCTTCTCGACAAGGTCCTTCACGAGGTACACCCCGTCCTCGATCCGCTTGGCATCGATGATCCCGTAGTGCTTCGTCTGGGACCGCGGGACCTTCTGGATGGCCAGGATGGTCGCGGGATAGCGGTGGAAAACGTCCATCATCTGACGGAGCGCCGGAACGGGGGCGTCGATGATGTCGTCGCCCAAGAGCACCGCAAAGGGGTCATCGCCCACCAGCCGCTTGGCCGTCAGCACGGCGTGGCCGAGGCCAAGCGCCTTTTTCTGACGGATGTAGCAGAACGTCACCAGGTTCGCGATGCGCTGCACCTCGGACAGAAGCTGGTGCTTGCCCTTGGCCTTCAAGTCCTCCTCGAGCTCGAAGGCCAGATCGAAGTGGTCCTCGATGGCGCGCTTGCCCCTGCCCGTGACGAGGACGACCTCCTCGATGCCCGAGGAGACGGCCTCTTCCACCACGTACTGGATGAGCGGCTTGTCCACCAGCGGCTTCATCTCCTTGGGCGACGCCTTGGTCGCCGGCAGGAACCGCGTGCCCAGCCCCGCGGCCGGGAAGACCGCTTTCGTGATCGTCATCGTCGTACGCATCACTCCCTTTCCCTGTTGATTCATATGTCGAGCCGCGGTCCGCACCCGCTATTTGGGCACCGGCACGCTGCCGAGGAGATACTTGAGGTCCTCATCGTCGAAACGCAGGCCGATGCCGGCGAACGGCATGGCCCGCTTCGAATTCAGGGCGTTGTCGTAGCCGGCGTCCACAAACAGGACGGGATTGATGTTGTAGGCGGCCGTCGCCTTCAGGTGCGCGTTCTGATTGTCCGGCTCCTTGCTGCCGAAGTTCCAGGCGTCCACGCTGAACCGAAACCGATCGTCGAGGGCATAGTAGTCCGCGCCCACACCGCCCGTGGATTCGATGAGTCCCAGCCGGAGCGCCAGGTTCCCCCAGCGCTTGGCGAACTCCAGGCTGAACTTGAACTGGTCCTGGTAGGTCTCGGTCGTCACTGTCGATCCGGGCGGGGTGGTCGTCGTCTCCGTCCGCTGGTACTTGCCGAAGGGATCGGAGGTGATCTCCAGGAGATAGTACTTATCGGGCCGGGGCATGAGCTCCAGAGAGGCGTAGCTCTTGGCCTCGGGGAAGAGGTACTCGGTCCGGAACCCGATGACCGTCTTCATGCGTTCGATCCGCGAGACGTAATCGGTGATCCCCTTGGCGGCGGTGTCGATGTTGTCGTACATGCTCGAGTCGTTCACGAGCTTGCCGATCGTCCCCTGGCCCTGGTCGATCTTGCGCGCAGCGTTCTCGATGGAGGCAAGGGCCAGCTCGGCGTTCTTCGACGCATCGCGGATGTTTGCGAGCGACATCTTGAGGTTGTCGCGGTTCTCGTCCACGACGCCGTTCAGGCTCGCGGCGAGCTCGTTCAGCCGCATGACCAGCTCGCTCCCGTCGCTCCGGAGCGTGGAGGAGAAGTCGCGGATGTTCTCCGTGGTATGGTGCAGGTCGTTCACCATGTCCTCCAGGGACTGGGCGCCTGCCGGGGTGCCCAGGGCCTGCCGCAGCGATCCGGTCACCTGCTTGATGTCGTCGGCGATGCTCGAGAGCTGATTGATGAGCTTGTCCACGTCGCTGGGAGACACCGTGGTATGGACCTCTTCGCCATTCGCATAGTAGGCCTGCATCCCACCCGCCTGCCCGCCGGTCTCTTCCCGAGGCGGCACGATCTCCACGTACTTCTCGCCCAAGAGCCCCATGGTCTTGATCATGGCCTTGGACCCGTGCAGGATGCGCACATCCGGATCGATCTGCATGTCGATCCGCGCCCGGCTGTCCTGGAGCTCGACGTGCTCGACCGTCCCGATCTTCACGCCGGCCATGCGCACCGCCGCCTTGAGGTCGATGCCCGCCACCGAATCGAAGACGGCATGCAGGATATAGCCCTTCTTCTGGCCGAACTGGTACTTGCCGACGGCGAAGGTCATCCACAGGAGGAGGATGGACCCTCCCAGGACGAGCAACCCGACCTTCGCCTCCGTCGTCATCTTCGTCATGAAGCGGCCTCCGGCATTGCCGACGTGCAGCGGAACCGCGCATGCGCGCGGTCCGCGTTCCCCTGCCGCCCTGCGCGTTGCAGCGCGGCGCTTCTCATTCCGCCGTGATCGGTCCCGTCGCGCTGCCGGTGATGAACTGGCGCACGATGGGGTTCTCGGTGTTCCGGATCTGGTCCGGGGTCCCGATCTCCTGGATCCGGCCTTTGTACAGCATGGCGATCCGGTCCGAGATCTTGTAGGCGCTCTGCATGTCGTGGGTGATGGACACCGACGTCACGCCGAGCTTCTTCCTGAGGTCCACGATCAGGTCGTTGATGGCGTCGGCGGTGATCGGGTCCAGGCCCGTCGTGGGCTCGTCGTAGAGGATGATCTCGGCATCCATGGCGATCGCCCGCGCGAGCCCCACGCGCTTGCGCATGCCGCCCGACAGCTCGGAGGGCATCTTGTCCTCCACGTCCTTGAGCCCCACGAGGGCGAGCTTCTCGGTCGCGATCTTGCGGATCTCCGCGTCGCGCATCTTCGTGTGCTGCTTCAGTGAGAACCCGACGTTCTCCCAGACGGAGAGGGAATCGAAGAGCGCCGCCATCTGGAAGAGCATGCCGAACTTCTTGCGGAGCTCGTTCAGCCCGAACTCGTCGAGGTCGCTCAGGGCCTGGCCGTCCACGACCACCCTGCCCCGGTCCGGGAAGAGCAGGCCGATGATGTGCTTGATCAGCACGCTCTTGCCGCTGCCGCTGCCGCCGATGACCGTCATGCTCTCACCCTTCTCGACGGTCAGGTTCACCCCCTGCAGCACCGGCATCTCGCCGAAACTCTTGTAGAGATCGCTGATCTCGATCATCGCCATGGCGTCACCACAGCAGGGCCGACAGGAAATAGTCGAGGATCAGAATGAGCATGCACGAGATCACCACGGCGCCGGTCGTCGCCTTGCCCACGCCCTCGGCGCCGCCCTCGGTGTTGAAGCCCTTGTAGCAGCCGATCAGTCCGACCACGGCCCCGAAGACGAGGGCCTTCACGAGGCCGTACCAGATGTCGGTCACCTCGGTGTAGTTGATGCTGTTGTTCATGTAGGTCACGGGGTTCGTGCCGAGCACCTTCACGCCGACGAAGTAGCCGCCGGCCACGCCGATGACCATCCCCAGGACCGTGAGAAAGAACATCATGACCGTGCTCGCCACGAACCGCGGCACGACCAGGTACTTCATGGGGTTCGTGGCCAGGGTGGAGAGCGCGTCGATCTGCTCGGTCACGCGCATGGTGCCCAGCTCCGCGGCCATGGCCGCTCCGGCGCGGCCCGCCACCATGAGGCCCGTGAGGACCGGTCCCAGCTCGCGCGTCATGGAGAGGGAGACCACCGTGCCGATCAGGGTCTCGGCCCCGAAGCGTTTGAACCCCGTATAGCTCTGGAGCGCCAGCACCATGCCCGTGGACAGGGCCGTGGTCAGCACCACGGGCACGGAATCCACGCCGATCTGCTCCATCTGCTTGATCACGTTGCGGAAGTAGAAGGGCGGGCTCACGGTCCAGCGGAGCGTCTGTATCAGGAACGTGAGAACGCCGCCTACCTCGTTCAGGAAGCGGGCGGCCTTGCGGCCGAGCGTCTCAAGGGTCTTGATGATAAATCCGGGGGACTCGGGAGCTGATGCCACAGAGCACCTCATAGGATATCGTTCCCGTCCGGGACGCGAGCTCGTCTGCCGTGATCCGTTCGTTGCCCTGGCTGCCGATGAGCACGACCTCGTCCCCTTCGCACACGCCGGGGACGTCGGTCACGTCGATCATGCACATGTCCATGCAGACCCTGCCCGCCACGGGCGCCCGCCTGCCGCGCACCAGGACCTCGCCCCGGTTCGAGAGTCCGCGACGGTAGCCGTCGGCGTAGCCGATCGGGATCGTGGCGATCAGGCTCTCGCGCCGCGTCGTAAAGGTGCGGCCGTAGCTGATCGGCGTACCCGGCGGCGTCTTCTTCACGAAGGCGACGCGCGTCACGAGCGACAGGACCGGATGCAGGCCCGCGCCCGTCCCGCCTTCCCGCGGGTCGTACCCGTACAGCATCAGGCCGGGCCGGACCATGGTAAAGAGCGCCCGGTCGAAGTCCAGGAGCGCGGCGCTGTTCGCCGCGTGCCGGACCGGGACCCTGATGCCTGCTTCATCGAGGCGCCGGAGCATGCCCTCGAAGCGGTCCATCTGTTGTGCCGCAAAGTCCTTATCCCGCAAATCCGCGTCGGCAAAGTGCGTCATCAGGCCGCGGACAATGATGCCGGGCAGGGTTTGCAGCGATGCGATGAAGCCGGGCGCATCCTCGGGCGTCACCCCGATCCTGCCCATGCCCGTGTCGATCTTGACGTGCACCGTAACGGACCGGCCTTGTTTCCGCGCCGCAGCGGAAAGGGCCTTCGCCATCGACTGCGTGTAGAGGGCCGGCGACAGGTCCAGGGAGACGATCGCCTCCGCCTGTTCCGGGAACAGGGCGCCCATGATCACGACGGGCCCTGCGATGCCGGCCTCGCGCAGTTCCCGCCCCTCTTCGACGAGCGCCACGCCGAAGGCATGAGCCCCCCGCGCCGCGAGGCGACGGGCGACCTGTTGCGCGCCGTGTCCGTAGGCCTCCGCCTTGACCACGGCAAGGACCTGCCTGCCCTGCGCCAGCCGGATCACCTCGGAGAAGTTCTGTTCCAGAGCACCGAGATCGATGATCGCTGCCGTGGGCCTGTCGGCCGGAGCGCTTCCGGCCGGATCCGCCCCGGCCTGCCCGCTTCGACCGTCAGTGGATCGTGCTCTCATTATTATTGATCGTCTCGAAGGAATCGGGTGCGGGCAGGACCTCGATCTTATCGAAGGACTGCGCGCAGTCCAGGCATTCCCAATGGTGGATCGTCCAGTTCTCGTAGTCGAGTTCCAGGCTGTACACGTCCTCCTGGAACAGGTTCGTTCCGCCGCAGAAAGGACACAGGACCGGTTCCATGCCGCATCGTCCTCCGTACCCGGGAAAAGATTGTTTTTTAACACGTACAGAAGCTTTTCAACTTAAAGACGAAAGAACCTTGTTTTTTTACTCTCCTGCGCTGCCGACCCGCTTGAAACATATGGAAATTCAGGCGCTTTGCACAAGGATAATCGGGGTGTACTTTATCACAGAGCCGGGCTTTTTGCAAAAACTATTTTCCCGGGGAACCAGCGGAGCGATGGAGCGATCCGAGGATTCCGTTCACCGGACAAGATCTACCAAAGTGAACAGAAAGATGCAAACGCTGATCGTGCCGTTCATGTTAAAAAACGCGATGTTCAGCTTGGAAAGATCGTCCTCCCGCACGAGGGCATGCTCGTACACGATCAGGCAGAGCGCTACGACCACGCCCGAAATATAGACCCATCCGAGCGACAGGAGCGACGCGAGCCAGAAGAGTGCGGCGATCGTCACGGCATGCGCCGCCCGCGCGATCAGGAGGGAGCGCCGGACCCCGAACCTCCGGGGAATGGACCTGAGGCCTGCCCGGCTGTCGAAATCCAGGTCCTGCAGGGCGTACAGCACGTCGAACCCGAGGAGCCAGAACAGGACCGCCGCGCCCAGGACATAGGCAGGCGGATCGAGCCTCCCGGCGACCGCGATCCAAGCCCCGAGCGGGGCGCCCGCGATGGCCAGGCCCAGAAAGGCATGGGAAAGATAGGTAAAGCGCTTGGTGTAGGAATAGAAGAAGACGATCGCGAGCGCGAGCGGCGACAGGGCGAAGGCGAGGGGGTTCAGCATATACGCGGCAAAGACGAGCAAGGCTGACGAGACGGCCGTAAAGAGGAGCACCTGGCCCGGCGAAACGAGCCCCGCGGGCAGGGCACGGTTTTGCGTGCGGGGATTTTTGGCATCGAACTTTCGGTCCGCCCAGCGGTTGAAGCCCATGGCTGCCGAGCGCGCGCCGACCATGGCGACCACGATCCAGAGGATGGTGCGGCCCGAGGGAATGCCGTGCGCGGCCATGAGCGCCGCCGTGAAGGCAAAGGGCAAGGCGAAGATCGTATGTTCGAACTTGATCATCTCGAGGATGATCCGGATCTTTTTCAGCATAGCGGCCTTTCCGGAAAAACGAAATACCGGGTAACCGCAGAGCCGCAGAGGGCGCGGAGAAAATCTGCCTCCCTTTCGTTCATCCTTCTCCGTGTCTCCGCGTCTCCGCGGTGGGGCTTTTTCCCTGCGCCGGCATCATGCCGGGATCAATCGTGCTCCCGCTCCCAGGCGGCAATCTTTTCTTGGATCTCCGGGAGCGCACGCCGGGTGGCATCGATCCCGGCCTGCATGCACCGCTTCTTCTGGGTGAAGTCGAACATGCCCACGTCCCCCACCGCCGGCGTGATCAGGACGTCGGCGTCCTGCTTCAGGCGGCGTACGTTCTCATTGAACATGATGTTCACGGACTGGAGCATCACGTCGAGGAGGCTCGTCACGTTGAAGTTCGCCACGTTCTCACTGATGTCCACGGCGATCACGATGTCCGCGCCCTTTTCCCGCGCCACGTCGATCGGGAGGTTGTCCGTTACGCCGCCGTCCACCAAAAGCCTGCCCTGGTAGTCCACCGGCACGAACACGCCGGGCACGGCGCTGCTCGCGCGCACCGCCCGCGCCACCGCCCCCCGGTCGAGCACCACGCGCGTCCCGCGGTTCAGGTCCGTCGCCACGGCGGCAAAGGGGATCTTGAGTCCTTCGATCGTGGGCGTGGAGACCTTCTCCCGGACGAACTGCTCCAGCCGGTCCCCCTTCATGAGCCCCATGCCGGTGATGGCCGAAAGCAGCGTATAGTCGAACAGATCGTCCTTGGTGAGGGTGAAGGCGGTCCACTCCAGATCGAAGCTGTTCGGATCGTCCGCATACATCGCGCCGATCAGGCTCCCCACGCTCGCGCCCACGATCAGGTCGATCGGTATCTTCTCCTGCTCCAGCACCCGGATGACGCCCACGTGCGCAAAGCCCCGCGCGGCCCCGCCCCCGAGCACGAGCGCGATGCGCGGGCGATCTTGGCCTGGCACCTGCGGCCCGCGGTGCGCGGCGCAGGACAGGAGCAGGACCGCGAGCGCCGCATACAGGCACAGCTTTCTGCAAAATCTTCCCGGCATATCCCGCTCCTCAGCCTTACGGCTCCAGCTTGCTTGCCACTGCATCGCGCAGGTCGCTCACGATCTCTTCGGGCTCCCTGCCTGCGGGAAGCATCGGTTTTCCGAAGGAGACGACGAGCTTCGCGGGCCGCGGCCAGCGCCTTCCCGGCGGCAGCATGGCATAGGTGCCCCGGATCGCCACGGGCACGATCGGCACGTTCAACTCCCGCGCGATGATGCCCACGCCTTTCTTGAACTCCTTGAGCTCGCCGTCGCGCGACCGGCTCCCTTCGGGGAACACGCACAGGATCTTCCCCGCGTGCAGCACGTGTGCCGAGAGCTGCATGGCGCCGTGCAGCCGCGTATCCATGTCCACGGGGATCACGTGGATCAGCCGCGCGACGCGGGACATGATCGGGCCGCCGAAGTAGTCCGAACTCCCGAGAAAGAAGGTCTGGGACGCGATGGGCCAGGGGATGCGTGCGATCACCACGGGAGCATCCACGAAGCTCAAGTGATTGGGCGCGATCAGGTAGGGCCCGTGGTCCGGCAGGTTTTCGATCCCTTCCATCGACAGACGGCCGTAGGACGCAAAGAGAAACCGCAGGGCGCCCTGCAGCGCGCGCCGGGAGCAGTTCCGCAGCAGACCCGCTTCGAGCGCGAGCGAGGCCGCGAGCTCCGGCGCGGGCTCCTGGGACAGGATCTCGGCCCAGGACATCTTGACGTTTTGCACCTGCCCGACCGGCCCTGCAGCCAAGAGGTCCCGGACCCGGTCGATCGCATCCCGGACCGTGAGGATCCCGGCGCCGAAGGACTCGGGCAGCGAAAGTCCGAAGGAATGTTCGATGCTCACGACCAGCTCGACCCGGGCGAGCGAGTCGAGTCCCAGGTCGAGCTCAAGGTTGTCATCCGGGGTGATCCGTTTTTTCGCAGAAAAGGGTTCGATGCAGGCCAGGAGCTTCTTCCCGATCGGGTCGCGCCGCAGTTCCTCTGCCGCGTCCGGCTTCGCCTCCGCGCCAAGGTCCTCTCCCCGCGCGTAGAGTTCCAGGACCTTTGCCCGCCGCAGCTTGCCCAGCCGCGTGACCGGCAGCGGTTCCTTGAAGATCTTGAGCCCCATGATTCGTTTGTACGGCGCAACCTGCTGCGCCAGGTCCTCGATCGCCCCGGCAATGGTCTCGCGCGAATTCGCGATGCCCTTCCCGCGCAGATACTCGAAGTCCGGGACCACGGCCGCCTCGATGCCGCGTTCGCCCGGGACCAGGCAGATCTCCTTGATCGCCGGGATCTGGCGGTAGAAGGCCTCGAGCTCCTCGGGGAAAAGGTTCTTGCCCGAGGGCAAGACGATCACTTCCTTGGACCTGCCGGTGATGAAGAAATACCCGTCTTGGTCCCGGTAGCCGAGATCGCCCGTGGAGAACCAGCCGTCGCGCAGCACCTCCGCGGTCTCTTGGGGCTTGCGGAAGTACCCGGCCATCACGTTGCCCCCGCGCACCGTCAGTTCGCCGAACCCCTTCGCGTCCGGGTTCGCGATCCTGACCTCCACGCCGGGCAGCGGAACCCCGATGGACCCCGCCTTCTGGCGGCCCAGGGGGTTGAAGGTGCAGACCGGCGAGGTCTCGGTCAGGCCGTAGCCTTCGATCATCATGAACCCCAGGTTGCTCATGTCGGTATAGACCTCGGGGTCGAGCCGCGCCCCGCCGCTCGCTGCGATCCGGAACCGCGGCCCGAACTTGGCGTGCACGGAACCGAAGAGCGCCTTGCCGATGTTGATGCGCAGGGTCCTGCGCAAAAGGCCGTTCAGACCGAGCAGGATCCGTACGAGGCCGCGCACCGCCAGCGGCTTGGCGCGGATCTGATCGAAAATGGCACGCCGCAGACCGGCATAGAGCTGCGGCACGCCGAGCAGCACGCTCACGCCCGTTTCCTGCATGCAGGCGATGATGTCCGGCCCCTTCAGGCTGTTCAGGATCGTGACCGCCGCGCCCACGGAGAGCGCGTAGTGGACGCAGGCGATGGCGGGGTAGGTGTGGTGCAGCGGCAGCAGGCAGAGCAGGTTGTCGCCGTAGGTGATGAGGTTGAGCGCGATGAGGCTCTCGCGGTTAGCAGCAAGGTTCCCCTGGGTCAGCATCACTGCCTTGGGGTCGCCGGTGGTGCCCGAAGTATAGAGGAGCGCGGCAAGGTCTGCTGCAGCCGGCGCCGGAGGCAGGTCGGCTCCGGGATGGGCCGCGATCATGTCCTTAAGGGTCCCGGCGCCCGTGCCGTCGAAGGAGAGCACGCGGAACGACCCGTCCGGGGGGAGCTTCGCACGCGTCTGGTTCGACACGAAGATTGCCTTTGCGTCTGCGTTCCCGAGCAGGAGCGAGACCTCTTTGGAGGTGAGCTGGGCGTCCAGGGGAACGACGACCGCGCCCAGGGCTGTGATCGCGAGGTAGGCGACGATCCATTCGGGCCGGTTCTCGGACAGGATGGCCACGCGATCGCCCTTTGCCGTGCCGGATGCAGCGAGCGCCGCGGCAACAGAGGCGATCTCCTGCATCACGTCGCGGAAGGTGGTCTCCCGCAGACCCCTTTCGGTCTTCATCCGGAGGGCGATGTCCGCGGGATGGTCCGCTGCGACCTTCCGCATTCTCTCCAGGATCATATCGTCCTTTCGCGTGCGAAGATATTTGGCGCGATCGACGCCAAATTACACCGGCACAGGGGAATTGTCAACGCAGCGCCGCAGCAGCGACCCCTTCCACCACCTGCGCCATCCTGTCGTAGTCGAGGGTGTCCGGCAGGTCGCCTTGCCCGTGGTAGTTGGGGTTCCGGTAGAAGGCCGTGTCCGTCACCATGCAGGCAGGGATGCGGAACTTGTTGAAGGACCAGTGGTCCGAGAAGTCGATCCCGATCACGACCGCGGGCGCGTTCAGCGTCACCAGGGGCAGCGGGGTCGCCTGCCGGAACGCGGCCGCGATGCCCTCGGTAAAGTCGCGGGACCGCGTGTTCCCCACGAGGGCGATGAAATCCCCTTGTTTCGGGTACAAGCGGTTCATGAACGGAAAGGGATAGCCCTGGCACCCGACGCGGTCGCAGAAGAAGCCGATCATCTCGAGGCAGATCATACCCGCGATCGACTCCCCTCCGTCGTGCAGCTCGCGGGCATAGCGATAGCTCCCCATATCTGGCGAGCGCGCCGCAGGAGGCTCTTCGAGCGCAAAGGCAACGAACCGGATGGTCCTTGCCGGTTCCGCATTTGCCAGAAGGCGTGCGAGCGCCAAAAGCCCCGCAATCCCGCTCGCGTTGTCGTCCGCCCCGGGCGTAGTGCGGACCGAGTCGTAGTGCGCGCCGATCACGAGCACCTCGCCGGAGTCGCTAGTCCCGCGCTTTCCGGCGATGACATTCTCGTAGGTGTTCCCGTTGACCACGAAGGGCCTGCGCTCGACTGCAAGGCCGCAGGAGGCGAATTCGTCGGCAATGTACTGCGCGGTCCGGGCAAGGGTCGGAGGATCCAAATGGGGGCGCGGGCCGATCTCGATGGCGAGCATGTCCACGATACGGCGGAGATAAACGGGCAGGTCCATAGCGGGAGACTACCATATCCGGGCGGCGGCTGTCAAAGAAGAACTATTTGTCGCGCTTGATACGTCAATCATCAGGAATAGTGCATGTCAATTCAACTTCAGCAGTATGCCGAGCAGTCATGCCATATCTCATACTTTGCTCTTAACGCAAGGGAGCACCAATGAGGGGAAAAAAGAGGCGGTGATCGCTCACCGCCTCGCTTGGCTTCGTTCTTCGTTCGTGTGGAAAATGAAGGATCGCTACTCTTCCGCCTCGGCCTCTTTCCGCTTCAGGAGCGCCGCAGGCGCCGAGACCACGTAGCCGGCCACGGTCCCGAGCAGGCCGCCTACCACGATGCAGACCGCCGCTGCGCAGGCGATCCCCACCACGATGCCCATGACCACCGCGGCCCGCA
>JBJKRX010000090.1:0-21039 GCA_046704425.1 Nitrospirota bacterium | reverse complement strand
CCAGCACCTTCGTGATGGCCGCCGTCAACGTCGTCTTGCCGTGGTCCACATGGCCGATCGTGCCTACGTTCACGTGCGGCTTCGTCCTCTCAAATTTCGACTTTGCCATGCCCTTCCCCTCCTGTCGATGGGGCGTCTGCCGAACGCCCCTGACGCAAGACCGAACTTCCCGAGATAGATAACATCGCCGATGCGGAACTGCCGCCGGTCCGTCCGTGGAGCCCATGAGCGGGATCGAACCGCTGACCTCATCCTTACCAAGGATGTGCTCTGCCAACTGAGCTACATGGGCATATCGTCCCGGGAGAACGGCCTCACCGGCCGCTGTCCCGGTCGTTTGTCTGGAGCGGGAAACGGGATTCGAACCCGCGACCCCAAGCTTGGAAGGCTTGCGCTCTAGCCAGCTGAGCTATTCCCGCGTTCATGCGTTCCGCGCCGGATGCGGAAGAAACCGTTGCTCCGCACGCACCGCTTCGTAACAGAGAACTGGTGGGGAGGGGAGGATTCGAACCTCCGTAGGCTGACGCCGACAGATTTACAGTCTGTTCCCTTTGGCCGCTCGGGAACCTCCCCGGAACCGTACCCTACCGACCGCGTCCCGGCATTCGCATGGGCACCGCCGCACCCCTCCGGGGCGGCAAGCGCAGGGCGCTTCGTTCGCACCAAAATCCTTCGTCTTGTGAGGTGAATTAGCTCGATAGAGGCGATTGTCAGTATGGAGCCACCGAAGGGACTCGAACCCCCGACAGGCTGATTACAAATCAGCTACTCTACCAGCTGAGTTACGGTGGCAGAATCCTCTGGACGCACTATCCCCATCGTTTCACCCGATGAGGCCGACTCTCCGAAAGCCGGTGATCCCGGCAGCGTAACATTTTACTGTTTTAATTACGTTATGGGTCGTACTATCCGCGCCAAAGAATTTAAATTATAAGAGATAGCACATTCTCTTGTCAAGTAAAAAAGAGGGGCAAAAGACGGCAGGGAGAGGAGAAGCGAGAAGCCCGGCCCCGGGCCGGGACTAGGCGCTCCTGCGCTGTCGCAAGACCTCATAGAGCAGGGCTCCGGCCGCGACCGATACGTTCAGCGAGCCGAGTTTCCCCCGGAGCGGCAGGGAGACGAGGTAGTCGCAGCGCTCCCGAACAAGCCTGCGCACCCCCCTGTCCTCGCCGCCCAGGACCAGCGCCGTGGGTCTGACGAAATCGGCGTCCCAGTACGCCGTTGCGTTGCCCGCCTCGGCGCCGGCGACCCAGAGTCCGGCCGCTTTCAGCTCCCCGAGGGCGTTCACGATGTTTCCAACCTTGGCCACCGGCACGTATTCGAGTGCGCCTGCGGCAGCCTTGGCCACGGTCTCGGTCAGACCGGCGGCCCGGCGGTCCGGGATGACGACGCCGTGGACGCCCGCAGCCTCCGCAGTGCGCAGAATAGCCCCGAGATTTCCCGGGTCCTCCACGCCGTCGAGGACCAGCACGAGGGCGGGTTCTCCCCGCTCCGCCGGCGCCCGCAGGATCGCGTCCAGAGAAGCGTATTCCCGCGCGGCGGCCACGGCGACCACGCCCTGGTGCAGAGCGTGCGGCACCTCGCGGTCGAGCGCCTCGCGGGGGGAGACCCGTACCGCGATGCCCCGGCTGCGGGCAAGCGCCATCAGTTCACGCACCTCGCGGCCGCCGACGCGCTGTTCGGAGACCAGGACCCGCTCGACGCGCCTGCCTGCCCGAAGCAGCTCCCGGACGGCATTGATCCCGAAGACGCAGTCGTGCGGCCCGCGGCGCGAATTCACTTCGGTTTCCAGACCGTGCCGTCCGGCCGGTCGAACAGCACGACCCCTCCCGCGTCGAGCATGGCGCGCACCCGGTCCGCCTCTTCCCAGTCCTTGCGGGCGCGCGCCTCGTTCCGGAGCCTGATGAGCTCGTCGATCCGCTCGGCCGAGAGCGTAACCTTGCTGTCCCGCTGGCGGCTCTCGGCGAACCACTCCGCGGGTGCGCGCAGGAAGACCCCCAGGGTCCCGCAGACATCGTCGAAGGCGGCGGCAGCGGCGGCCAGGATGAAGTAGGCCGCATCTTCCCGTTTGTTCGCTGCCTCGGCGAGGAACTTGTTCACGTCCCGCACCAGATCGAAGATCAGACCGATGGCGAAGGCGGTGTTGAAATCGTCGTCCATGGCCTCTTCGAACGCTGCGGACAGGTTCCGGATCTTTTCGTACAACGGCCGGTCCTCTCCCGCGATCACCTCTTCCGGTTTGACCGTGGGCAGCTGCTTCCCTTCCAGGAACTGCAGTACCGCCTCTTTCATGGTGTAGAACCGGTCGAGGCCCGCACGGGAGTCCTTCAGGTTGGCGTCGGAAAAATCGATGGGGCTCCGGTAGTGCGTCGCAAGCAGAAAGAAGCGCACCACCTCCGGATCGTACTGATCGAGGATGTCCCGGATCGTGAAAAAGTTCTTGAGGGACTTGGACATCTTCTCCTGGTTGATGTTCACGAACCCGTTATGGAGCCAGTAATGCACGAAGGGCTTGCCGGAATAGGCCTCGCTCTGGGCGATCTCATTCTCGTGGTGCGGGAAGATCAGATCCTTACCGCCCGCATGGATGTCGAAGGTCTCGCCCAGGTGTTTGAAGCCCATGGCCGAGCATTCGATGTGCCAGCCCGGCCTGCCCGGCCCCCAGGGGCTCTTCCACGCCGGTTCCCCGGGCTTGGAGGCCTTCCAGAGGGCGAAGTCGAGGGGGTCCTGCTTCCGTTCGTCGATCTCGACGCGGGCCCCCGCCAGGAGGTCTTCGCGGTTCCGCTTCGACAGTTTCCCGTATCCCGTGAATGCCGCGACCCGGAAGTACACGTCGCCGTCCACGGCGTAGGCGAACCCCTTTTCCACCAGCCCCTTGATGACGGTGATCATCTCGGCGATGTGCTCCGTGGCCTTGGGTTCTACATCCGCCCTGCCCACGCCCAGACGCTGCATGTCCTCCTGATAGGCATCAATGTACTTCTGCGCGATCGCGGCAGCCGTGGTGTCCTCTTCCTTCGCGCGGTTGATGATCTTGTCGTCCACGTCCGTGAAGTTCCGCACGTACTTTACGGCATACCCCCTGCGCCGGAAATAGCGCTGGATCAGGTCGAAGACGACCGCGCCGCGCGCGTGGCCCAGATGGGAGTAATCGTAGACCGTGACGCCGCAGGCGTACATCGTCACCTTGCCCGGCTGGAGCGGCACGAATTCTTCTTTCTTGCCCGAAAGCGTATTGTAGAGTTTGATCATGAAGGGAAGACTCCTCGAAGCCGACTGCCGAATCTGCGAAACGTGATTGTATACAGGGAGTGCGCGCTTTGTCAAGCGGTTTCCCCGTCTTGCCGCGCCGATCGACAAACCGGTCCGCGCCGGGTACAATAGGAGCCGAAGACCAGGCCTGCAAGCACCCGGGCAGGGATGCAACGCGGAATTCGGAGGAAACGATGAAGCTCGATCCCTTGCGCTTCGTGGTGCACGAACACCACGCCAAGCGGCTGCACTATGACTTCCGGCTGGAGATCGACGGGGCGCTCAAATCCTGGGCTGTGCCCAAGGGACCGTCCCTGAACCCGAAGGACCGGCGGCTCGCGATCCAGGTGCCCGACCACGTGCTGGAGTATATCGATTTCCAAGGGATCATCCCGGAGGGACGCTCCGGCGCCGGCCCGGTGATCATCTGGGACGCAGGCACGTTCGCGCCTTTGGACACGGACGATCCCGGCAGGACGCTCGACGGGGGTAAACTGCGGTTCATCCTGCACGGCCGAAAGCTGAAGGGGGAATTCGTCCTTGCCCGGATGCAGGGGCTCCCGAAGGGCACGGGCAAGGAATGGCTCCTCATGAAGAAACAGGACGCCCAGGCGGACCCGGGCTTCACACTCGCACCAGCGCTTACCCCAGCAAAGCGCAAGGGTCTCCACGAACGACTCCCTCCCTGCGCAACCGAATGAGCAGGGAGAAAAATTCCTTGAGTTTTTGGTCATAACATACTATAGTACGCGATCGACCGCGCTGCTTTCGATCCCGGAAGGCGATCGCGCGGATGAAACATGATTCTTTATCAGGAGAAGGTGAATGGCGAGAGCGGACAGGTTCTTGAAGGCGTGCCGGCGCGAACCCGTGGACTGCACCCCCGTCTGGATGATGCGCCAGGCCGGTCGGTACCTGCCGGAATACCGCGAGATCCGGGCGAAGCATACCTTTTTGGAGATGTGCAAGACGCCGGAGATCGCGGCCGAAGTGACGGTCCAGCCGGTCAGGCGCTACGAGATCGACGCGGCCATCATCTTTGCGGACATCCTACTGCCGCTCGAACCCATGGGCATCGGCCTCGAGTTCGCCAAGGGCGAGGGGCCGGTGATCGCGAACCCGGTCCGCACCCTGGCGGACGTGCGGAAGCTCAAACCCGTGGACGCGGCCGCGCAGATTCCCTACCTCATGCAGGCCATTCGGCTCGTGCTCGGGGAACTCAAGGGCCTGGTCCCGCTCATCGGGTTCTCGGGCGCCCCTTTCACGCTCGCCAGTTATATCATCGAGGGCGGCGGCTCGCGGAACTATGAGCACGCAAAGGCCATGATGTTCGCCGAGCCCAAGGCCTGGCACGGCCTCATGGAGCACCTGACCGGCGTCATCGTCAACTACCTGAACGCCCAGATCGACGCCGGGGTGCAAGCCGTCCAGCTCTTCGATTCCTGGGTCGGCGCGCTCGGGCCGAGCGACTACCGCGAGTTCGTGCTGCCGCACCAGAAGAACGTGATCGCGGGCATCAAGCGGACCGTGCCGCTCATCCACTTCGCCCACGGCGCGACCCACCTCCTCGAACTGGTCTCCGAGGCCGGTGGCGACGTGATCGGCCTGGACTGGCGGTGCGACCTCGACGCGGCCTGGAACCGCGTGGGCCTCGACCGGGCCGTCCAGGGCAACCTCGATCCTGTCTCGCTCTTCGGCACGAAGGAGTTCATCCGCAAGCGGACCCAGGAGATCCTGGACCGCGCCGGAAGCAGGAACGGGCACATCATGAACCTGGGCCACGGCATCCTGCAGCAGACGCCGCTGGACCATGCAGCGGAATTCATCAACGCCACCCATGAACTGAGCAGGCGATAACGCGGGCGGGACAGGATCGTCCGCGATCCTCACTTATTGCATGCCGAATCAGACCGCAGTCATACTCATCGCCCTGGGCGGGCCGCGGAGCCTCGACGAAGTCGGCCCGTTCATGTCCGCCTTCCTGGGCCGACCGGCGCCGCCGCCCCTGGTTCGGGCCGTAACCGAACGCTACCGACTGATCGGGGGGAAATCTCCCCTGCCCGATCTGGTTGCCTCACAGGCCCGGGCGCTTGCCAAGGAACTCGGCGAGGAATACCGGGTCTACGAGGGGTTCCGCCATTCGGAGCCGTCCATTCGCGCAGCCTTTGCGCGGGCCCGGGCGGACGGCGCCGACCGGGTCGTCGGGCTCCCGCTCTCTCCCTTCCAGACCGCGGTCACGACCGGCCTGTATCAAAGGGCCTTCGAACCGCTGGGGGACGGGAGCGTCGCAACGGACTTCATCCCGTCGTGGCACGATAATCCGCTGTTCCTCGAGGCATGGGAGGAGCGCATCTTCCATGGTCTCCGGCGCTACCGCGAGACGTTGCGTCGCCACGCGGCCGTGGTCTTCACGAGCCACAGCATCCCGGTCCGCTACATCCAGGCAGGAGATCCCTACCGGGACCAGATCGAACAGACGGCCTACACCCTTGCATCCAAGATGGCCCTCACGCACTGGTACGTGGCCTGGCAGAGCAAGGGTGCGCACGCCACCGAGCCATGGCTCGAGCCCGAGGTGGAGACGGTCCTGAACATGATCGCCGCGGAGCGCAAGAGCGAGTTCATCCTGGAGGTGCCGCTCGGGTTCACCTGCGACCATCTCGAGACCCTGTACGACATCGACATCCTTCATCGCAAGCATGCCGAATCGCTCAACCTCATCTTTGAACGGGCGGAATCGCTGAACACGTCCCCTTTCTTCATCAAGGCGTTGGCAGACGTGGTGCGGTGCCGGTCCTAGACGGAAAACACCATGCCGAATGTGATCATCATCGGCGGCGGGATCGCCGGACTCGCCGCGGCCGTGCACCTCAAGACCGGCGCGAGGGCCTACGGCAAGCCCCTGGACCTGCTGCTGCTCGAGCGCAACGACCGGTTGGGCGGGAAGCTCCTGACCGAGAAGGTCGGCCCCTATCTCATCGAAGGAGGACCGGACAGTTTCCTCCCGGAAAAGGTCTGGAGCGTCAACCTCGCCCGTCACCTGGGGCTCGAACCCGCGCTCCTTCCCTCGAACGACGAGCACAAGGGCACCTTCATCTATTCCGGCAACCGGCTCCATTCGCTTCCCGACGGCGTCATGCTCATGGTCCCGACCATGTTCCGCCCCCTGGCCAAGTCAGGGCTCATCTCCTGGCCCGGCAAGATCCGCATGGGCATGGAGGTCTTCGTGCCGAAGCGAAAGGCCCAGACCGACGAAAGCCTCGCCTCCTTCGTAACGCGCCGGCTGGGCCGCGAGTGTCTCGAAAAGATCGCGGAGCCGCTCGTGGCCGGCATCCACACGTCGAATCCCGACAACATGAGCGTGCTCGCCACTTTTCCCCGTTTCGTCCACATGGAGCAGAAGAGCGGGAGCCTCATCCGGGGCATGATCGCAGCCATGAAGCACCGCACCCACGCCATGCACAACGCACCCGCGCCCAAGGCCGGGGCCACGAAGCTGACCTTTTCCATGAGCTTCACGGAGGGCATGCAGACCCTGTCCCAGGCCTGCGTGGACTTCATCGGCCGGGACACGATCCGCTCCGGGGCAGCGGTCAAGGCCGTCGAACCGCTGGGCAAGGGATTTCGCGTAATCCTGGACAACGGCGAGACCATCGACGCGGACCACATCCTGATCGCCGCGGCATCCTACGAGGCGGCCGGTATGGTCGAGGGGTTCGACCGGACCCTTGCGGAGCAGCTCCGGAAGATCGCCTGGTCCTCGTCCGCAACGGTCTCGATCGCCTTCCGGAAGGAAGATGTGAAGGTCCCGCTCGCGGGATTCGGGTTCATCGTGCCGCGCGTCGAGGGCAGACGGATCAACGCGGCGACCTACAGCTCCATCAAGTGGACCGATCGCGCGCCCGGCGACCGCGCGCTCATCCGCGTCTTCGTGGGCGGCGGGCATCATGAAGAGCTCGTAACGGACCTGGACGATGCAGGCCTGGCCGCCGTCGTGCAGGAAGAGCTCGATACGGTCCTGGGCCTGCGCGCCGATCCGCAGTTCACGAAGGTCTATCGCTGGTTCCAGGGCATGCCGAAGTACACCGTCGGCCACCTGGACCGCGTCTCCCTCATCGACCGCTCGGTCTCCACCCACCCCGGCCTGCACCTCATCGGTTGTTCCTACAAGGGCATCGGCATCGGCGACTGCATCCACGAGGCCCAGATCGCGGCCGAGAAGGTCCTGAAGGCCTGACCCCCGACCGTCCTCCCCGTTATCGGCCTGCCCCCGCAAGCTCTTCCTCCAGGAGTCCCATTCGAAATTGGAGCAGCAGTTTGATGAAGGAAGGCCTCTGCAGCGGGTCTTCCTGCATGCGAAAGAGATGGGACGCGCAGGCGCAGTCCGAGCTGCCGAATCCGGGGATCTCCTGGTCCGCGATCTTTGCAAGGCCGGACGCGATTGCGCATTCCAAGTCCGCTTCCGTCCGGATCGGGATCGCGGCGTGCATCGATGCCCGCTCCCGGAGGTAATCGATGTGCCAGTGCAGCTTCTTCCTGGCCCTTCCGTGGCGCGCCAGTCGTTTGGACAAGCTCTGCTTTGCCGATCCTGCGTAGCAGTAGAATCCTTTCCGAAACCGGATCGTCCCGAGCCCGCCGATCAAGATCGTCTCGTCTTTTGCCAAATGCAGAATAACGATGTAGCTCCCGCAATCATGGGCCTCGCGGTCTGCCAGGTCCCAGGGGATCACGAGGTTCCGGGCAATTGAGCCGAGTGCCAGGCCTTCATCCCACTCCACGCCCACGGCGCGCACCAGGACCCGGTCTTTTACGGACAGAAGCGTGCGGCTGAACTCCAGGTCCGTGTGGTGCTCGGGCAGGAAGTATCGCATGCAAGGGGAATGGACCACGAACAGGACCGCGGCCCCGTATCCCTGTTGCGACAGAGCCTCCAGCTCGCGCAGGTGCTTCACGGCACGCGCCGAGATCGCATCCGGGAACATGGCCAGGGTATGGTGAAAGAGCGTGCAGGACTTGACCTCAAGGAGCACGTCGCGGCCGTCTTTTTTCAGCAGGAAGTCGAAGCGACTCTTGCCGATCCGGTATTCCGGCTGCACGATCGCGGCGCCTTCGAGCCCCGGCACGTTGTTCGTCTCGATCAGGTGCTGCGCCACCGCGTTCGTTCGGTGCGTGTGCAGCATGATCCAGCGACCGTCGTGCTCAACGCCTACGACCACGTGATCGAGCTTTCGTTCTTGTTGGGGAGGAAGACGCACCAGCGCGAGTCGTGCATCCGGAAGCAGGAGCTCCCAGAGCCTGCCGGGATTGGGGAGATAGGCCTGGACGGTCTTTTTGCCGATCGTGCAGTGGACCACGAAACGGTTCGGCCGGGAACGAAAGACGGCAGGGATGATCGGATCGAAAAATTTCACGGGGCATAGTACCGGGGGAAGGGGCGATTGTCACTAGCGACAACATCAGACGAAGAATGCGGCATGGTTGGAGCCGAAGACCGGGAGCTCGCGGTTGATGATCGGCCGGATCGCCGGATGGGCCGTGAATTCCCGGGAAAGGAACTTGCGCACCTCTTTCCGGTCCCATCCCCGGGGATGGCGAAAATCGGTGTAGAGCGACAGGTCCCCTTCCGAAAACGTCCGGGTCCCGAATTGGGCCGCCTCCTCCCCGCGCACCGGCATGTTGAAGATCGCAAGATTCAGGAAGGCGATGGCGTCGCTGTGTGCTGCCGTGAATGCCAGCGTCCGCAGGGCCGCGCTTCGGTCCTCCTGCGGCGTGCCGAAGAGCAGGTACACGAAGGCCGCGATCCCCGCTTTTTTAAGGGAGCGAAGCGTCTTCCCTGCCACGTCCAGGTCCATGCCCTTTCCGAGCCCGTCGAGCACGTCCTGATCGCCCGATTCGAGGCCCAGCTTCAGCATCACGCACCCGGAACGTCTGAGCGATCTACAGAACTCCTCGTCTGCCAGTTCCTTGCCCGCACGGGCAAAGCCGTACCAAGGCGCATCGGGCGGATCCTCGATCATTGCCCGCATATGGCCGACGGAAACCGCGTTGTCCAGGAGATGGATCAGCGACGGGCTGTGCTTGCTCGCTAATGCCCGAAGCTCTGCGGTCAGGACACCGGCGGCAATGGGCAGATAGGGATTGCCCTCGGCCCGCTCCGGGCAAAAGGAACAGTGATTCCACCAGCACCCGCTCGACCCGCTGTACGGAACGATCAGGCCCGGGGAAAGATAGTCAGGCAAGGGCAGAGCCGCATACTCCGGCAGGCAGGGTTCGCCGTCCTCCGCTGCGATCCCCGCGAGCCGCAGCAGTTCCCGCTCTCCGGGACCGGCAATCAGCGCATCCACCAGTCCTCCGAACAGATCGCTTTGTCCGATCCCGCGGATCCAGGAGGTCGCCAGCCCGCCTCCCAGTACGATCCGGACGCTGGGGAACCGTTGCTTTATGAACCCGATCAACGCGAAGGCCGAGATCGCCTGGCTCAGGTAGTTCAGGGAGATCCCGACGAGACCGCTGCCTTCGTTCTCGATGATTGGCGCCAACCGATTCTCGAAATAGGGGAAGAAGGGATTCTCGGCAAAGGTTTCGGCGGCCAAGAGCAGATCGCCGCTTTTATGCGGCGAGAGCGTGGGATGCTGAAAATCAGCGAGCCCCACGCGTGCGCCGTGCCTGGCCGAAGCCGTTTCGAGCACGCGTTCGAGGTCCAGGATCGCGCGGCGATAGCGGTCGCGGGAGCGATAGAGGGCCGCGTCTTTCAGCCCGGCGAGATGGGCGTCACGGTTTTTCCAGGCGCGCTTTGTCCAGGTATCGCCTCCTGCCTGCGGCTCTTGCAGGAGAAAGAGCAGACCCTCCAGGTTCGCGTCGACCACGCGGTGCTTGATGCCGTGCCTGCCGAGAGCGCCGGCAAGCCGCGCTATTCCGGCAGGCGGTTCGCCGGGTTTTGCCACAGGAGGATAGATGAGCAGCATGAGGGAAAGAGAGGACCGCCGTGTGCGTCTCGGCTTTGCGTGCCGATCGGGAAGGCCTTGCCGAGCTGCTCCCCGTTAGCGTAGTAAGCGCTGTCCCGGTGCGAAGACGGGAAGTATTTTGGTGAGCTGAACTCAGCTCATCAGGAAGAGCTTCAGGTGGGGCCGCAGTTGAAGGAACGCGCGTCCGCCCGTTTGAGCGAATCCTCGGGTTCATGGCACTTCTTGTACTTCCTGCCGCTGCCGCACCAGCAGGGTTCGTTCCTGCCCGGAAGGACCACGGGTCTGCAGGGCTCCTTGCTGTTGAACAACGTTCCGAGTTTTTCCCATATGCTCATTTTGCTCATCCTGCCTTCGAAGCAATGCGTGGATGCTGCTGCACCGGATGCCTCAGGGTTCTCTCAAAGGGGAATTATACCGCTCGCGCAGTCGGACGGCTAGAGGATTCTTGGGGCCGCCGGGGTTTCTCCTTTGACCGCGGTGCTCCACCGGAGCCGGGCCGCGCAGTATACTGTATACTACAAGGGAGGGAAAGCAACCGTGCCCAGGAGGAAAACGCCATGAGATCGTTGACACGGTTCGCAAAGATCGTGGTAACCATGGCCGTGCTCTCCGGCATCGCCGAGGCGCTCGCGGGGTTCGGCACGCGCTGGGGATGGTGGCGTTTCACCGTCGGCTTTTCGGTCCTGGCCGCAGCGCTGCTCTGCGCGCTCCTCGCAGTCGCGGGCTCCTTCATCCTGCTCTGCAGGGCGCGTGCTGCCGGAAGCCGTGCCGGCTTTGTGCTTCCCGTGGTCGCCTTCCTGATCGGCGCGGCCGTGGCAACGCCCCCGCTCTACTGGATCGTGACGGCCCGGCGCGTACCCCCGATCAACGATATCACCACGGACACCGCCGATCCGCCGCGGTTCAAGGCGCTCCTGGCGGCGCGCGGCATGGACTCCGTTCCGGCGGCGTACGGCGGACCGCAGATCGCTCAAATGCAGAAGGCCGCCTATCCGGCCGTGGTCCCCCTCATTCTCCCGCCCCCTCCGGAGAAGACCTACGAGAAGGCCTTGGCAGCGGCCCACGCCAGGGGATGGACGATCGTAGCAGGGGACAAGCAGGCGGGACGCATCGAGGCTACGGCGCGGACATTCTGGTTCGGGTTCACCGATGATATCGTGATACGCATCCGGCCGGAGGGAAGCGGCAGCAGGGTCGACGTGCGGTCCCACTCCCGCGTCGGGAAGAGCGACCTCGGCACGAACGCCAAGCGGATCATCGCCTATCTCGCGCTCCTCAAATCGCTCCCGTGAAGCTTCGCCCCGGCAGCAGAAGCGGGTCTCCCTACTCCACCTTCACCCCCACGGCCATCTCCTTTTGGCGCAGGGACCGGATCTTGTCCCGCAGCTCCGCCGCGGTCTCGAAATCCAGCTCCTTGGCGGCCGCCCGCATCTGTTTTTCGAGCGACGCGATGAGCCGCGGCATGTCCACGGTCGGCACGTACGCGCCCGCCTCCTCGGCAGCGATCGGCACGGTGAAGTAGTCCTGCTCGTACACGGTCCGGAGCGCGGCCTGGATGTTCTTCTGGATCGAGACCGGCGTGATCCCGTGTTCTTTATTATACGCTTCCTGGATCGCGCGGCGGCGGTTGGTCTCGGCGATGGCCCGGTTCATGGAGTCCGTCATCACATCGGCATAGAGGATCACCTGGCCGTGCACGTTCCGCGCGGCCCGGCCCATGGTCTGGATGAGCGAGCGCGTTGAGCGCAGGAATCCCTCCTTGTCCGCGTCCAGGACCGCCACGAGCGAGACCTCGGGGATGTCGAGCCCCTCGCGCAGCAGGTTGATGCCGATCAAGACATCGTACTTGCCCATGCGCAGGTCGCGGATGATGTCCACCCGCTCGAGGGTGTCGATGTCCGAGTGCAGATAGGCGACCTTGACGTTCAGTTCCTTATAGTGTTCGGTCAGGTCCTCGGCCATGCGCTTCGTGAGGGTCGTCACGAGCACGCGCTCCCGGGCCTCGGCGCGCTGCCGCACCTCGTGCAGAAGGTCGTCCACCTGGCCCTTGACCGGCCGCACCGCGATCTGCGGGTCCGTAAGGCCCGTGGGTCGGATCACCTGCTCCACCACCTGGTTGTCCGACTTCCTGATCTCGTAGTCGGCGGGCGTTGCCGAGACGTAGACCACCTGGTTCGTCCGCGCCTCGAACTCCGCGAAGTTGAGCGGCCGGTTGTCCAGGGCCGAGGGCAGGCGGAACCCGAAATCCACGAGCGTCTGTTTCCGCGCCCGGTCCCCGTTGTACATGCCGCCGATCTGCGAGACCGTGGCGTGGGACTCATCGATGATGAGCAGGTAGTCTTGGGGGAAGTAGTCGAGGAGCGTGGGCGGCGGCTCGCCCGGGGCCCTGCCCGAGAGGTGGCGCGAGTAGTTCTCGATGCCATGGCAGTAGCCCATCTCCTGGATCATCTCGAGATCGAACATCGTGCGCTGCTCGATGCGCTGGGCCTCGATGAGCTTGTTCTCCCGCCGGAAGTGCTGGATCCGCTCGCGCAGCTCCTCGTGGATCCCGTCCATGGCCTCCTTCATGCGCGTCTCGGGGATCACGTAGTGGCTGTTCGGGTAGATCGCGGCCTTCGGAAGATTCCGGAGCGGCGATCCCAGGAGCGGGTCGAACTCCACGATCGACTCGATATCGTCGCCGAAAAGCTCCACGCGGATCGCCGTGCTCTCGGCGGAGGCCGGGAAGATCTCGACCACGTCCCCGCGCGCCCGGAAGGTGCCGCGGTGGAAGTCCACGTCGTTCCGTTCATATTGGATATCCACGAGCTTGCGCAGAAGGTCGTTCCGCTCGATGCGCTTCCCGGTCTCGAGGAACAGCAGCATGCCGTGGTACGCCTCGGGCGATCCCAGACCGTAGATGCACGAGACCGAGGCAACGACGATCACGTCGCTCCGCTCGAAGAGCGCGTTCGTGGCCGCGTGGCGCATGCGGTCGATCTGCTCGTTGATGGACGAGTCCTTCTCGATGTAGGTGTCCGTGGTCGGGAGGTAGGCCTCGGGCTGGTAGTAGTCGTAGTAGGAGACGAAATACTCGACCGCGTTCTCGGGGAAAAGGCCCCGGAACTCGTTATAGAGCTGGGCCGCGAGCGTCTTGTTGTGGGCGATCACGAGCGTGGGCTTTTGGACCTGGGCGATGACGTTCGCCATGGTGAAGGTCTTGCCCGACCCCGTGACGCCCAAAAGCACCTGGTGCCCGAGCCCCTTTTGGATCCCGCGGGAGAGCTTTGCGATTGCCTGCGGCTGGTCGCCCGTGGGCTTGAAATCCGAACGGAGGGTGAATTCCTGCATACGCAGTATAGTACCCAACGGTCAGAAGGGTGTCAATGGAAGGAAGGAGCGGCTGGATCTCAACGGGGGGGGAGCTTCCATTTCGTGCGCGAGATCCGGTTGCGAAGAGCGATCACCTTCTGCTCCCGCGCGGTCAGGAGCCGGGGCGCGAAGATCGTCTTCATCTTGATGAGCGACAGCCGGTCCGCCAGTCCCAGGAGGCGCGTGAGCATCCGGCCGATGAGCGGGACCGCGCCGGGATGGAGCGCCGAGGCGAGGTCCACGACCGTGATGTCTCCGCCCGGCGTGAGCAGGATGTTCGTCCTGCGATGCAGATCCAGGTGCACCCATCCGCGCGCGTGCAGCGTCTCGATGATCGTTGCGAGCCGTTGGATCGTTTCCGGCCCCACCGCGTCCGGCCCCAGTCCCCCCAGGTGCGGTCCCTCCACGTACTCAACGGCAAGGGCAAAGGGCGAAAGCCGCTTGAACCCGTCGGGCACGCCCGCCACCCCGTGCAGCGCTTGATACGCCCGGGTCTCGCGGCCGATGACAACGCGGCCGATGAGATTCCGCTCCCAGAATCCCTTGGACGAGTAGTCCTTCACCACGTAGCGACGATCTCCCGCGCGCACGAGCAGGACTTCGGACTTGGTGAAGGGCCCCCGGATGAGCACCTCTTCGATGTGCTCCCGGGCCTGGTCATAGGTCAGATCGACGTTCACCGGGTTGCTCCGGCTGACGACGCGCGATGCGGGAATTTCCGCAGCGGACAGGCCTCGCATTGCGGGTTCGTCTTCCTGCAGAACTCCTTGCCGGTCCTGACGATCAGGGCGTGGTATTCATTATAGAGCGCCGTGTCCGGCCGCAGATGGCCCATGAACAGCTCCTGCACGCGATGATAGTCGGCATCGGGCGCCACGAGCCCGTGACGGCCCATGATGCGCTTCGTGTAGGCGTCCACCACGAAGACCGGACGCCCGGCCGCATAGAGCAGGATCGAGTCCGCGGTCTCGGGACCGATCCCGTTCACGCCGAGCAGGTTCTGCCGGAGCGCAACCGGATCGTCGCGGAGCAGCGTGGAGAGCCTGCCCCGGTAGTGGTTCGTCACGAGGCCCGTGAGGCTCTTGAGGCGCTTCGTCTTCACGTTGAAATACCCGCTCGGCCGGATGAGGGACGCGAGCCTCGTCGAAGGCGTCGCGTGGAGCCGCGCCGGCGTGAGCAGCTTTTCCCGCTTGAGATTTGCGATCGCCTTCTCCACGTTGGTCCATGCCGTGTTCTGGGTCAGGACCGCGCCCACCATCACCTCGAAGGGGGTCTCCCCGGGCCACCAGTGCTGGGGCCCGAAGGCGCGGAAGAGCGCATGATACAATGCCAGGAGCCGCACCTGCACGGCATGCTTCGATCTCCGTCCGCCCATCGGGGATCCTATGCCCCCGTCGATTCCCGGAGCCACGCCAGGTACTCCGCGGAGCCGCCCGTGATCGGAAGCGCAACGACCTCGGGGACCGTATAGGAATGGAGCTCTTTCACCCGTCTTGCCAACCGGTCCAGGAGCGGCTGCCTGCTCTTCACGACCAGGAGCGTCTCCTTTTCGTCCCGGGTCGTTCCCTCCCAGACGTAGAACGAGCGAACCTCGGACAGCACGTTCACGCAGGCGGCCAGGCGTTCGTCCACAAGCGCCTTCGCGATCGCTGCGGCCTCCTCGTGCGACGACGCCGTCACCAGCACGATGATCTCGTCGGCCATCGCTTCCTCCCCTCCCTTACTGCTTCCCGTATCCCCTGCTGCCGATCCCCCGCAGGTCCACCATGGCCAGGAACCGGTATTCTCCCGGCGTCCGGGTGTAGCTCGTACGGAGACCCCAGCACTGGGCGCCGTAGTTCAGCGTGTACTGCTCCTCGGTCGTCTGGTTCTTCACCTCGTCGCGCCACCACTGGCCCCCCGCCTGCCACTTGCCGACCGTGAAGGTCGTCCCGCCGATGAAATAGCGCGTGGCGGGCGACAGGGAGTGCTGCTCGCTCAGCGAGACCGAATAGCGGTCCGTGGTAACCTGCGTTCCGATGGTGTAGACCGAGAGCGCGCGCTGATAGGTGTCGTAGTGCGCCGTGGCCGAGGCCGACAGGAGACGGGGCGTCTTGAGGTACAGTTCGCCCAAAAGGTCGGACCGCGGCTGCGGCGCATCGGGGTGCTCCCGTTTCGCGTTCAGGTCATACGACTGGGAAAGCCGGAAGACCATGAGATCGAAGGTCGAGAGCGCGCCCTCCGGGGCGTGATAGTGGGCCGTCAGGCGGTTGGTCACCGACAGGGAGATGAGGTTCTGGGCCACGACGGTGTCCAGGGAGTCGAACTGCGGGATGTCGCTCTGCTCCACGTGCGGGATGTAGACGTAGGAGAGTTCCGGCTCGATCGAATGGCGGACCTTGCCGATGCCGATGCCGCTGTCCGCGCCGTAGACGCGCGACATGCGTCCGCTCAGGTCCACGCCCGCGTAGGCGTACTTGCGCTCCGTGGGCTCCGGGGATGCGGCGCTTCGATCGTAGAAGGTGGCCCGCACGCCGACGCGCGGGGTGAGGGCCACCCCTCCCCCGCCGAATGCGGCGGACACCTGGGGGTTGAAGTCCATGCGCCGCACGCTGTCGCCCTTCTCGATGCTGAAATAGGTCGTCGAGCCCTCCAGGTTCAGGTGCAGGGGACCGGCAAGCGGCTCCTCGTAGATCGTGTAGCGCAGCTCGGGCAGTTTCTGGACCGTCCGGTCGTTCGGCTGCGTGAGGTCCGTGGTGTACTGGCCCAGGAGATAGAGCGAGGCCGTGCTCCAGCGCTCAACGTAGAAGGCGTTCGAGTCGAGGTAGGTGAGAGACTTCTTCTCGAGTCGTTTGTCCATTTCGTGGTAATAGGCGGGATCGCTCACCAGATTGATGTCCGCCCGGCCGGACAGGTCCTCGGCGAACTCCTCCTGGTGCCGGAACTGGAACTCCCAGCGCGTCCGGTCCGTATGATACATGTCCCAGACCTTGGCGTAGGCCTCGCCCTGGGACTCGGCCGAGTTCGCGTAGCGGTACTCGAGCCCCGTGCCGTGCCCGATCCGGGCGCGGTAGTCGGACGACAGCGTCGCGTCCCGGTTGTCCGCGATGGCCCAGAAGAGCGCGTTGTCCATGAAGAACCCGTCGCTGCTGCTGTACCCCACCGTGGGGATCAGGAGGCCGCTCTGCCTGCGCACGGGGAAGAGCAAATAGGGAGTATAGATGACCGGCAGACCCGCCATGTCGATCGAGACGCCCTTGCCCGTCGCGTACCGGTTCATGTCGATGTCCATCTCCCGGGCCTTGATGAACCAGGCGTCGTCGTCGCAGGTGGTGAACCGGCCGTTCTCCACGTGGTAGACGGTCTCCGACCGCCGCTCGATGAGGTCCCCCGTGAGATGGTAATTGTCCTTCTTCATGAAGAGGTCGCCCTTCGTGATGACCCCCGCGCTCGTGTTCAGGTTTACCGTCACCTTCTCGGCATGGACCACGTCGTCCTTGTCCTGGAGATACACGTGCCCCTCGGCCTCGGCCCTGCCCGTCTTGTTGTCCAGCCGCACGCGGTCCGCCTGGAGCCGGATCCCCTCCTGCTCGATCCGCACGTGTCCCACGGCCACGTAGACGTCGGTGGCCCGGTCATAGTCGAGCTTGTCCGCCGTGACCGTGACCGGTATCTTCTGCGCCGGTTCCTCTGCGTGCGCAGGGACCGGGGCGAAGAGGACCGCGCACAGGACCGCGCACAGGAGCAGTGCGTCCCGCAGCCGGTCTGCGCCGGCCCACCCCCCGTATCGTCCGATCCCCTGTTCCCGCATGCCGCCGGTCATCCCTTCAGATCCGAAAAGGCGGTTGTTGTTTTCCGGGCATACCGGCCGCGCGCGTCGCCGACCACGTAGAGCGAGCCCGTCACGACGACGAGGTCCTCCGGTCCTGCCGTTTGGAGCGCCCGGTCCAGTGCCGCGTCCACGCCCCCCCCCGCCTCGACCTGCCCGTTGCCCAGGGGACGCGCCGCTTCGGCAAGCACCTGCGCGTCCAGGGCGCGGCCGTAGTTGGGCATGGCCGTAATGGTCTGGTCCGCGAGCGGGACCAGTTCCGCCAGCACGCCCTGCACATCCTTGTCCGCGAGTACGCCGATCACCAGGACAAGGCGGCGATAGGCGGGCCGCAGCCCGCGAAGCGCCTCGGCCAACAGGCGGGCCGCAGCGGGATTGTGCGCCCCGTCCAGGTACACGTCCGGCCGCGTGGCGACCCGCTCCAGCCGCCCCTCCCAGCGGGTCGCGGCGAGCCCTGCGCGCACGGCGTTCTCGGGAACGGGAAATCCCGCGTTCTGCAGCCGCTCCCGCGCGGCCAGGGCCACGCAGGCGTTGTCCACCTGGTAGCGGCCGAGCATGGCGATCGACAGCCCTGCGAGCGACGAGCCGGTGCCGCGATAGGAGAAGACCTGCTCCCTGTCGGACCGCACGTCCTGGGGCCCGAAATCGCGGTGCAGGCAGAAGACGGGCGCGTTCTTGGCCTGTGCCGTGCGCGCGACGATCGCCGCAGCCTCGGGATGGAGCGCCCCGGTCACGACCGGCACGCCCGGCTTGATGATGCCGGCCTTCTCCGTTGCGATGTGCGCGATCGTGGGGCCGAGAAATTCCGTGTGCTCCAGGTCGATGGTGGTGATGATCGAGACGAGCGGCGTGATCACGTTCGTGGCGTCGAGCCTGCCGCCCATGCCTGTCTCGATCACGGCGATCGCCACGCCCTCCTCGGCGAAATAGGAAAAGGCGATCGCGGTCGTGACCTCGAAAAAGGTGGGGCTCATCGGATCTCCGGCCGCGGTCACGAGGCCGCGTGCGCGGTCCCGTACGCGGCCGGCAAGCTCCACCACGCGCGCCTCGGAGATCGGGACGCCGTCGATCCGGATCCGCTCGGTGAAGCTCACGAGGTGGGGCGAGGTATAGAGGCCCGTGCGGAACCCTGCGGCAGTAAGCATCGAGGCGAGAAAGGCGGCCGTGGAGCCTTTGCCGTTCGTGCCGGCGATATGGACGGCGGGAAATGCGCGCTGCGGGTCGTCCAGGGAGTGCAGGAGTCCCTCGGTGTTCGCGAGCGCAAGCTTGATGCCGTGCTTCTGGAGTCCGAAGAGGTACTGGACGGCGTCCTGATATGATCGGTCGAGGGACATGGGCGTCGTTCGTTCGCTCCCGGGCACGAAGACTCCCGGATCGCGTCTTCGTCTAGTGTCGGGTGCCGGCCGGAGCGGCCAAGGGGGCCTGCCGCCTCGGTGCGGTCCCAACAGGGGTCGAGGGTGTGGGGGCCGTGCCGACCATGCGGCTGATCTCGCTGTCGAGCTGCCGCGCCGGCGAGGGGGCCCAGGAGGTATAGAGCAGGTACAGGAGCAGGAGCGCCGCAGCCAGCCCCGCGAGCCAGAGCGGCCGGTACAGGATGCGCGTCATCCTCCCGACGGAGGTCGCGCCGGCCCACATCCGGTGCATGATGCCCGGCTGTGCGTGGATCTCCCGCAGGAGCTCCTGCGTATCGTGCTGCCGCGCGAGGGCCTGGTACTCGGACCGGCAGCGCTCGCAGACGGCCAGGTGCCGCTCGATCCGCGCCCGTCGGTACGGGAACACGCGTCCCGCGAGATATTTCCCGAGCGCCCTGCGGACGGCCGCGCACTCCCGGTTCCGGGCATTCGCCTCGCCGGCGCGTTCACTGCTGGCCCGGTGCAGGGGGTCCTGCCCGGCGTGCATCGGCCCTTTCATGCCCCTCCCACCTGCACCTGCTCGGCGCGCAGGTCCGCATCGCCGAGAAATTGCGCCCCGATCCGCACGAACCGGTCGGGCGCATCCGTAACGTAATAGTGCCGGGTCCCCGCGCCGCTGCCGCCTGCGGCCGCGCCCGAGCGTGCGAGCGCGGTCGCGACCTCCTTCGCAGTTTCGGTCGCGGAATCGATCAGGGTGATCCCCTCGCCCACGGCGGCACGGATCGCGGCCTTGAGCAGGGGGTAGTGCGTGCACCCCAGGACCAGCGTATCGATGCCGGCCCCGCGCAGGGGTGCGAGGTACGTGGCGGCGACGAGCATCGCCACGTCATTGTCCGTCCAGCCCTCTTCGACGAGCGGCACGAAGAGGGGGCAGGCCAGGCTGGTCACCGAGATCGCGGGCGCGATCCCCGTGATCGCCCGCTCATAGGCCCTGCTCGCGATCGTGGCCTCCGTGCCGATCACGGCAACGCGACCGGTCCGGGTTGCCGCGACGGCCGCACGGGCGCCCGGCTCCAGGACGCCCACCACGGGCAGCGGGAACGCCGCCTGGAGCGCGGCGAGGCTCACGGCCGATGCCGTGTTGCAGGCCACGACCAGCATCTTGATGTCCAGGGAGAGCAGGAACCGCGTGTTTTCGAAACTGTAGCGGGTCACCGTCTCGGCGGAGCGGATGCCGTAGGGAACACGCGCCGTGTCGCCGAGGTAGATGGTGTTCTCACCGGGCAGCGTCTCCGCGAGCGCCTTGAGCACCGTCAGGCCGCCGATGCCGGAATCGAAAATCCCGATCGCCTTGTCCATGATCCGATAAGACCGCGGCTACTGCTGCACCAGGTCCATGCGCGCGCCGAAGGCCCCCGAAAGGTCGATGTGCCCCGCAAGCGTCTGCGCCTCCCCGCCGTTCAGCAGGAAACGGACCTGCTTCACCTCCGGGCAGGTATGCATCACCGTGTCGGTCAGGGCGTACAACGCCAGAAGCTCCTCCCGCGCCGATGCGCGGATGTCGTGCTGCGGCCCGCTCCCCACATCGAGATAGGCCGTTCCCTTTTCGTCGAGAAAGATCGCGCGGAGCCGCAGGTCCTTCAGCACCGGCGCCTGCGATGCCTGTTCGTCCGCGAACAGCGCCGTGAGGGCCTCGCGCGCCTGGGCCGCAGGGTCGGCACGCCGCGGGATCTCCGCAGAGACCGCCCGCAGCCCGTTTTCCGCGGGCACGTACAGCGTCATCGCGAGCGGCTCGACCGTGGTCGTCACCGAAGACGAGACGGCCTGCGCGGACGGCGGGGGACCGGGCGGCGGCTGCTGCCGGAACCACCACACCACGCCGGCACCGGCGCAGAGCAGGAAGAGGACGAGCAGCAGGAGTATGCGGTTGTCGCGTCGCTGTCTGTCTTCCCTCACTGCCTCCGCCTTTCCGCCCCGGGGGCCGTCACCGGCCCGCTGCCGCGTCATTGCCGGACGTTGCGTGCACGTAACGCTCGATGGCCTCCGCGATCTCCTGTGCCGCGCCTTGCCGGTCCTGCCCCATGCCGACCTCGACCAGGGCTGCCGCGGAATCGAGCGCCGAGAACCCCGCAAGCGGCTCCGGGTCCGCCGCGTTTCCGGCCCCGAGCGCGCGGACGAGCTCCCTGCCGAGCCGGGCGCTCGCTGCGGCGTGGGCCGCCTGTTGCGTGCCCCAGAGCGCGGCCTGTTGCGCGGACCCGGCCTCGTACCCCAGGAAATCACTGGTCAGGGGCCGGGCCGGTGCAGCAGGACC